>MFPH01000001.1 GCA_001782645.1 Candidatus Levybacteria bacterium RIFCSPLOWO2_12_FULL_37_14
CAAACCGTAATCCGAAAACAGAAAACCGAGGACTGATAACTGAAATTATTTCGTATTAAATCTGTTCATTGCGGCGTCCATTCCATTCTCCAAAGAAGTCTCTACTGCATTGACTCCCCTTTTTACGAGATTTTTCAGCTTGCCTTTTTCTGAACCTGTAAAATCACTTAGTACGAAATCCTCAACATTCCTCAATTTTTGATTTTTGATTTTTGCTTGCCCCTCGGAGCCTTGGCGAAGTGGGGATTTTTGTTCCCCAATCCCCAGTCTGAATCTCCAAAATCTATCGGTTCCCAAATGTTCCATTACGGATTCTACACCATGATGTCCGGCCGAAGCTCCGCCGAACCTTATCTTCATTGAACCCAAAGGAAGATCAATATCGTCATGCAAAATCCAAACATCGGATGAGTTTATTTTATAAAAATCAGAGATCAAGCGAACAGCCATGCCGGAATTGTTCATGTAGGTTTTAGGCTTAGCTAGAATCACTTTTTCCAAATTTCCGTGCTTAGGCTGCCATTCAATCTGAGAGATTTCGCTTTTAAATTTAACAGAATCCTTCCAAATAGTATTTTTAACCGATTCAAAATCTTTGAGAAATTTTTCAACTATCATAAAGCCTAAATTGTGACGGGTTTTTTCATACTTTTCTCCGGGGTTACCTAATCCCACTATAAGTTTCATAAATAGTATGCAGCCCCTCCAAATCCGCTCCGTAAGCCGTGTACGAATAGTACTTGAAGGCGAACGGTAAGGATAGTGGGGCCAAGTCCAACAATTAATTTCATTCTTTTGATTATAGCAAAATTTTATTCTTAATTCGTGTTCTTTCTCATATATTTTTTATAAAGTCCATATCTTGAGATAAACTCACGGAAAGCAAGAGTTACAGCCATTGAAATAATAATTGCAAGCGTAATATTTATAAACATCAAAAAGTAAAAAGAGCAAGCTCCCCAAAAGCTTGAGGCAACATAATTAGACCCTTTCTGAAGAGAAAGCGGTACTCCTCCCATAATTGAATCTCGGATTACTCCTCCGCCAACCCCCGTAATCATTCCCAATAAAACAGAGGCCATAAAAGAAGTTAGCGTAGGTTCCGCATTGTTTTTAAAAAGCATGGAAAAAGAAATCGATATTCCGATAATTACAAAAGCTGCCAAACCCAACGAATCAACAAATCTGAAAAAAGAATATGCCTTTTTAAACAGGACAGGAATAGAATAAACAATTATCCCTCCCAGAATTGCAATCAATAAATAATTAGGATCTTTTAAATAAAAAAGGGGCATTCTGCCAATAATCAAATCCCTAAAGGTTCCGCCGCCAATAGAGGTAATCACCCCCAAAAAGATTACTCCGAAAAGATTAAGATGCGCTCCTTTCGCCTTATATGCTCCGGTTATGGCAAAAGCCAATGTTCCCAAAAGATCCAAAAAATATAACATATTTTTTTATTTTTGATTTTTACTATTTAATATTCCAAACACATCCTTATCCTCTACCTGCGGGAAGTATTTATAAAATTCACCAACAGATGCAAGGTTATTCGCAATTTTTAAAGAAATGACCCTATCAAAATATTTCTTAATATCATTAATTCTATCTTTAGATATCACAGGAGTTGCCAAAATTATTTCTTTCGCATTTTGTTTTTGGGCATAAATAGACGCGCAAATTGCCGTTGCTCCCGTGGCAACACCGTCATCAATAATCATAACCTTTTTGTTTTTCAAAGAAATTTCGCTTTTAAATATTCTCTGTAATGTTTGCGCTTCTTTGACTTTAATTTCCGACATTTCTTTAAGATATTTGTCTTCCGCTCCCAAATTTTCAATGAGATTTCTATCAAGATAAATTGTTCTATCGGCAGTGATTGCGCCGATAGCCAACTCCTGATTTGAGGGCGCACCAATTTTCTTAACTGCTAAAGGCTTTAATGGAAGATTATAACAATCGGAAATTATCTTCCCCAAAATTATTCCGCCCCTCAGAAGAGCAACAATTATAGAATCTTTTGTTATTGCTTCTTCAAGTTTTGCTGTTAATAGTCCTCCCGCTTCTTCTCTACTTTCAAACATAAATCCTCCATCCGTGTCATCCCGAACTCGTTTCGGGATCTCCCCTGGTCACAAACAGACCTGCCTGCTGGCAGGAGATCCTGAAATAAATTCAGGATGACAAATGACAATGGTCGAAAACTCAAAACTTCAATCCCAACTGATTCTCCGTTTCTAATTCTTCTTTTGCAGCGTCGCTTTCTCCATTCCAAATCTTTACTTTCCCATATTCCCCATCATAACCCGGTTCGATGACAATATCTCCCCGTCTTACTTTCGCAACTCCCTCTGCGATTTTTCCGCCTGCAAATTTCGACAAATCCTGTATTGGTGTTTTTAGTAAAATATTAATTTCCGAGTCAAATTCCAAACACATTTCATCAAATTGAATTTTAACCCTCTCGCTTCCCACCGGAGATCCGATACTCTCCGCGATAATTTCATTGAGGGGAACCAATTTTACAAATGACGGGTGCACTTTCCTCGGATCATCTATCCATAAAACCCCTTTACTGTCACTATGTGAATTGTAAGGTCTAAAATCTTTCTCTTGTTTGGTCTGCCCGCCATCGGCTGTCGCCTCGGGCGACTGCAGGCGGACCAATTGCTGAACTCTGTACATTACTCCCTCTGTTAAACGTCTATTGCAGACAGAGCAGATGCTTCCATCTTCCTTAATTTGCTGGGGACTTTTAGTCACTTTACAATTCCTATGTCCGGTATAATGATATTTTCCTTCTTCCGGATAAAACTCAACCGTATAGGCAACACCCGACTCACTTGCCACATTCCGTCCGCTTTTTTTCCTCAAAGGATATGATATGGCTTTGCCAATATCCACATATGAAAGACTGTCTAAAGTTTTATTGATTTCGAAAACTGTTAATTCCCTACCCATTTTAGGTAGTGAGTGGGCATCGGAAAAAGATAAAATACTTCTATTATTAAGTTCTTCGATTTGCCAATTCATCCATGGATCAGATGAGATGCCTGTTTCTATGCCGTAGATATAATTACTTAATTCTTCAAAACTTTCCTTAATTGAATCAAATCCCGATGCTGATCCGTAAATCCCAAAATGCGGTGTCCAGGCGTGACAGGGAATCAAAATAATTTTTTTATCAATAGCCAAAAGCATTTCCAGCAGATTCTTGGACGAAAGTCCGATAATCGGCCTACCGTCCGAGGAAAGATTGCAAGCTCTACTTAGAAGTTCTTGGTTAATTTTCTCAGCTGTTTCAAGGTTGGGGGCAAAAACTAAATTATGAATTCTCCTCAGTTTTTCCCCCTGCTTGAAAATGCTGGCAATCTCCGTTGTCAAAATAAACCTCACCTCGTTAATTTTTAATTTTTCATTTTTAATTTTTAATTTATACACTCCTTCTCCCGCCTCTTCCAGCTCCGCTTTTATATTTCTAAACCACAAGGGATGAGTAAAGTCGCCGGATGTTAATAAATTAATTCCTTTTTTGGCTGCCCACTTCGCCATTTCCGGCAAAACCATTTGCGGTGAAACCGCGCGTGAATACTTACTATGCAAATGCAGGTCTGTTACAAATTCCATACTACTATTTTAACATGATATAAAAGCTGCCCCGCCAAAACGCTCCTTGAGCCGTATTCGAATAGAATTGAAAAGGCGAAAGGTAAGTTTGTGTGGGGCGCGTGAGTATTTACTATGTAAATGCAGATCCGCAACAACCTCCATGATGAGGTTATTCTAACACAAAAGATTATTAAGAGTTGACAAACAGGAAAATACTTGTAAAATAAAAGCCATGAATACAGAAGTTCCAAAACCAGCAATTCAAACCCCTTTTCTTATCTCAGAGGTCAATAGAATAAAGCAAGAATATGCTGAAAGAAGCAGACGATGGGAGGAGGAACACAGCGAAGTAATTACTTCTATTCCAGGGCTTAGAAAAAGATTGGGAGCTTTAATCTGCAAACACACACCTTTCCCTGAAAAAATTGAAGAAATTGACGGCAAAAAGGTCATACTCATAAAACCTAACGATACAGCCAATGATACAAAATATGATAAATACGATTTTGTAAAAACATATAGTTCTTTTCTTGCTTTGTATACAGGAGAAAAAAGACTTAGCCCAATAATGCTTCACTGCGAGACAACTTCAGAGGAGAACTTGGGAGTTTCAATTGAAAGCTCTGCTTATCCTTTTGGGAATTGGCGGAATAAAGGTAAACAGAGAGATGTTACATTTACAGTCGCCATCTCTGACCTTGACTATTATATTGAATTCACAGAAAAGGGTAATGCTTTTGTCCAGGGAGATAGCGATACAAACGAAAGAGGAAAGATAAACTTAAATCAGGTGAAAATGTTAAAGGAGGTTCTTATTCTCTTAGAGAATCCCGCTATCACGACCTATGAATCAGAACCCCGTAAATTTCAAAAATAAGCGTTAAATTTAAGCTACTTATTTCCTCCCTTGCAATTTATACATCTCTTTCCCTATGCGTTCTGATTTGCCACGTAATAATCAAGCAGTCTTCGTATCATCGCCTGATAAGAAGCGCTATGTTTTTTGGCGGCGGTTTTGAAAAAATCCAAGCTTTTCTGAGTAAGCGTCAAGGTTACTCTGGTTTTTTTCTCTTTTAGAATTAGACTTTCAGGGCTTGGTAAAAAATCGCTGATTACCCGCGCTTCTATTGGTTCATTACTGTATTTTATTATGTTTTTCATATATGGCTTTTCCCTTTCTCCAATATCCGGCACCGATTATGCGAATACTGTTGTTCCGATATGTAAAGCGGACAGTCAAAACACCTCCTTTCACTTTTCCGAAACAATAATATCGCTTTTCCTTTACGCTATGAGCTACATCCTCGGCAATAATGCGTTTCGGGTCAATAAATGCATATTGAGCAACTTGAAAATCCACCTCGTGTTTACGTAAATTTTCAAGATTCTTCTCATCATCCCATTCAAAGGATGTATTCATAAATATATTACCATATTAGCATATGTTTTGTCATCACCCAAAAATTTATTATTTTTTATTTTGTAATTTATACATCTCTATTAATTCTTTTACTGTCGTGGCGTCTTCGGGTTTTTTGTCGGAAGTTCGGAAAGAAACAAGACGCGGAAAACGAAGGGCATATCCGGGCTCTTTTTCGCCTGATTGATTTATCACCGCGCCTGCGGTATGAATTGGACTGCGGGTGATTTCATCTGCCAGAATTTCTATGACAATTTCAGGTTTGATCCAAACCGAAGGCTCAATTACGGAATTGACCCTTGCTGGCTTATGGTCAACTTTGATTTTATCCGCTCTTTTATGAATTTCTTTCCACTCTTCATCACTTAAACCTGTTCCTATTTTCGAAACAGTCACAAACTCATCATTTTTGTCATCATAAACGCCCACCAGAAGCGCTCCTGCGCCAAAAGCAGTTCTTTTCCCTTTACCAAAAACATAGCCCAAAATTACGCAATCAAGCGTATCGTTTAGCTCTCCAGATTGCTGTCTTTTTAATTTCACCCAATTAAAATTTCTTCCTCCTGCTTCATAGGGACTCTCCAATTTTTTTATAACTACGCCTTCCAAACCTTTGGAAATCGAATCTTCCAGAATAATATTTAAGGTCTTTGCATCCCTTACGGTTTGTGTTTTTGCCGGAATTAACGTCCCATTGATAATTAAAGTCTGTTTTAAAATTACTAATCTCTCAGAAAGGGGTTTATCTATCAATGATTTCCCGTCTTTATACAAGATGTCAAAAACAAAAGCTTTCAAAGGTAAAGTTTTGGTCATTTCTTCAATGCCATATTTTCTTCTTCTTTTGGTTGTTTCCTGAAAAGGCAAAAATTCTTCAGATTCGGGCTGATATGCCAAAGCTTCGGTATCCAAAATTGCTGTTTTGGTTTTTATCTGTTTTAGAGTTCCTTCGATTAATTCAGGAAACATGTGCGTCATATTTTCTAAATTTCTGGAAAACATCGATACTTTATCACCATCTTTGTGAATCTGAACTCTAAATCCATCATATTTGGGCTGGACGCTGACAATTTCCATTTTTTCGATTGCCTTTTCCGCATTAGGAAGTCTTTCGCAAAGCTCAGACCTGATTGGCTTACCAACTACAACCTGAAGCTTGATAACAGCAGCCAATCCTTTTTCCCACAAGGTTTTGGCGATTAAACCTAAGTCCGAAGTCCGATTGTATGCTCCTTCCAAAAGCTTTCTTTTACTTTTATCTCCCAACTTTGCTTTTGCTAATCCATCCAAAATAGTTGGATCTCCAATTCCCAGTCTTAAATTCCCCAAAGGAATTCTGACTAAATATCTCACTGAATTGCTGTCTGATTTTCTCAATAAATCGGAGAGTAAAACTTGCCTCTTTTCTACAGTTCCCAAACCCTGAGTCTTGGCAATCTGAGTTAGAATCTCAAACACATCAGAGACGGTGATTTTCTTGCGAGGGGTGGCAAAAGAGGAAGGGCTCCCGACAGCGTGGACTTTGAGCGAAGCGAATAAGGAACCCTGGCGGGAGGGATTACTTTTGACAGGACCCCGAACAATTTGCATTGCTGCCTCCCCCATGTCACCAACCTCTCCGTAGAGTTTTAAAACATCCTGCTTTGTAGAATTAAAGGCTGAAGCAATTGCTTGGGCGACCTGTTTTTCCGCCATTCCGATTTCCGTGGCTTCAAAAAAAGGCGCAATTCTGCCCTGCGAAAGATAAATAATTTTCTCAATTTCTGCCTCCGAAGAATGCTTGAATAAATCCGCCAAAATATCAATGAGGGCCAATCTTGAAGAGGTCGCTTCCAATTTTTCAAAGTAGGAAGAAAGCTGGGAAAAAAGCATAGCCTTATTCTATACCACTCCGCTTTGAATTCGCAATGCTTGGTATATGCTTCCGTAGCTTTCAAAACATTAATTATTTTGATAAATACTTATTGAATCTAAATTCAAAGCTTCGGGGTATTATAAATTTTTATTTTGAAAGCGAAGGAGTATACAACTTTATCAATCTATTTGCAGAAAAGATTAAATACGAAGAACCTTTTTCTAGGACTGGTGATGTTTATTAATTTCTGTTTTTACCACTTCTACTTTTGTTATCAGATCTGCAGGGCTAAATGGTTTTCTCATGATTTTGAACCCCAGTTCTTCCCTTTGCTTTTGAGGATATAACTGTCCAGCTGTATCGGGGTCTGCGGTCAGCATGATTATACTTGCTTTTGCTTTAGGATTTCCCCTAAATGCTTTAATAATGCGCATTCCCCCTTCCTGATCATCCTTCAACTTCCAATCTACAATTAATAAATCTATCTTTGTTAAATCGTTCTGCTTAAGCATTTCCAAAGTCTGCTGAACCGATCCGTAAGACCCCACAACTTGAGCTGTTCCCTCCAATGTGTCGTGCAGAAGATTATTAATAGTTTCATCATCCTCCACTAGTAACACTCTCACTGCTCCTTCCTGATTTGTTTCTTTTTTTGCTTCACCTTCGCCCATCCTTGATCCCTCATCCGTATTTTGTAAATTTAATTTCAAAATCATACTTTTACCACTGGGGTATTTTTCTAAATCTTTTTCTTCTTTTTCTTCCAAGGTAAAATATTTACTAAAAGCCGGATCTAATTTGAGTTCCGAAGAATCAATCTCATTGCCGCTCCCGTCTATCAAACCTACTCTCCACTCCCCGCTAACCTGTCCATTTCCCCCAACTTCCCCCAATTCAATATACGGCTCTATATGTTTAAATCCCAATTCTACTTGCTGATCAACATCAAATACGGAAATCATCCCTCTAATTCTCTTTTTTTGCAATCGGTGTTCATTAATGTCCGATAAAGCCCTTTCTTGTCCAGGAATTAAGACGGGTTTACAGATTTTTTTCTGTATATTATCTGTACTTTTTTCTTGATCCAAAAAATCAAACAATTTATGCATTCCCCATGGTTCTCCGTCTACCAGTTCTGTGCCTCCTGAAAAGATATGCTCTACAAGGGCCATATCGGCCTTGTCAAACGATTTTCTGTCTACTTCTTTTTCCGCTTTATCCAGTTCTTGTTTTGCAGCTTCCAAACCTCTTGGTTCCATATTTATTTCATCACATATTTTGCGCCTTTGGTAACGCCTTGCTTTTTGATTATACCAGTTTGCAATAACACTTTTAGTTCGTTCAAAATCGTATCTTCGGAAACCATCGGGAACAATTCTTCAAAAGCCTGATTTTGTAAAAAACCCACTTTCTGAATGTATTCGATAATTCCTAATTGCCTTTCCGTTAGCAATAATGGCTTCCCTCCAAGCCTTTCCCGCAGCTTTCCATCCACCGAAATCCTCTCCACTTTTTCCTTTATTTTTGAAAGTTCGATTGCCAGGCCTTCCGTAAAATATTCCAGCCATTTTGTTAAATCCCCTCCTGTTTTTTCAACGCTTTGAAGAGCATCATAATATTCTGAGGCTTTCGAATCGAAATATTCTTCCAAAGAAAAGAATTTCCGGATATCATATCCTTCTAAAAATAAAATTAAGGTTGATAAAGCGCGCGCAACTCTCCCGTTTCCGTCCAGAAAAGGATGTATTCTGACTAATTCATAGTGAACAATCCCTGACTTCAAAACTGGATGGATATCTTGGTTTCGTGAGCTTTCTATAAATACCAATAAGTCCTTTATTTGAGATGGAATCGTTGACGCTTCCGGTGGACGGAAAGAAACCTGTCCTGTTTGATTATTTTTGACAACCACCTGAGTTTTTCTATACTCCCCGCATTTTTCGCTTGGCAAAATTTTATTAACTGTTATCTTATGCAATTTTCTTATCGTTTCCTCATTAATCCTTAATCCTTCATCCTTAATCCTTATTTCGCTTATAAACTCTATCGCCTTCCTGTAATTAATAACTTCCTGAATATCCCGGTCACGCGCGACAACGTCTTGTCCTGCCAAAACTTTTTCTGCCTGATCCAAATTAAGCTCATTTCCTTCAATGTGTGTGCCGTAATGAACTGTTCTAATTAGTGCGTCTTTCCTGAATTGTTTTTCGTAATACGGCAAAAGCGGCGCATGATCAATTACCTCCCTTGAGGCTTCAATAATCCCAATGTTCTTAAGTATTTTATTGGTAATGATAAACTTGGGATTATACATATTTTCAGGTATTTTTGGTAATCGTATTCATAACAAGCTGCCGTAATATTCCTTTATTCTCAATCTTAACACACCTTGCTACCATATCTGCCAAAGGCAATTTCATATTCCCTATTTTTTCAAAATAAGCCACAGAATCAGACGTATAAAAACCTTCAACAGTCGTTATTTTCCGCAGAGCCTCTTCAACTGAAAAATTAACAATTAGCTTGCCAAAACTGTAATTGCGACTTTCCGTACTATTGCAGGTTAGAATTAAGTCACCCAAAATGCCGGGAATAGTCTCATCCTCGATTCTAAACTTAAGGTTTTTCATCAAATTATGAATTTCCCTAAGCGCAGCAAGTATAACTTTAACCCGAGTATTCATGCCAAAACCCAAACCTGTGGTTAAACCGCAGGCGATCGCGTAAATATTTTTAAAGGCTCCTGCCAGTTCAAGAGCGGCAATCCCGTGTACGACTTTAATTTCTAAACATTCTGTCTCAAAAAGTTTCTTGACAAGGTTTATATATTTTTTCTCAGAATTGTGGCCCAAATTTACAACTGTTGGCATCTTATCTTTTAATTCTTCTGCAAAACTTGGGCCAATCAGGGAAAAATATTTTTCTTTCTTTCCGCCTTTTTCGCTAACTATTTGAAAGGGAAATTTATGGGTTCCGCGTTCAATTCCTTTCGCGCAATTAACCACAATCATATTCCCTATATTTCCTATTTTTTCGAGAACTTCCCGTATTGCCTGTGTGGGAACAGCCAAAACCAATACGTCAATTTTGGTTGGATTGAGTTTAGATTTTAGAGATTGCTTAGTAACAAAGACTACATTAGCGGAATTTTCCGAAAGAATGCTATAAAGAGCTTTTCCCCATGCGCCATTACCAACAATTGCCACCTTCATAAAAA
>MFPH01000002.1 GCA_001782645.1 Candidatus Levybacteria bacterium RIFCSPLOWO2_12_FULL_37_14
TTGCAAAGGGGTATAAGAAAAAACCGGAATTTTTTGCATTGCGCCTGCTAAAGTGATTACACCCCTGGCTTCTCCAACTTTAAAGGCAGTTTTGGCATTGGTTGTAAAAAATAATTCCTCAATTGCTAATTCATTAGGCTTGTATTTTTTAATTAATGCGTAAATTTGTTTGTAAACATCAACTAAACGATCTTGGGAATTAGTATTCTTAGAAGTTTCAATACATCCGCAACTTTGCACTTTGCACTTTGCACTTTGCACTTCCAATACCGCCCATCCCACCCTGGCATATCCCGGATCAATTCCCAAAATTACCATATCTGATTAGGATTATACCACTACTAAAATTGATTTTTAGATTATGGAGGTGGCCACACTTGAGGATTCCTCTAATTGCTTTTTCAGCTTCTCAAGCGCTTCAGCATGAAGCTCCACGTCTTTTTTTGTGGGAGACTCCTCGCTTAAACCTTCTATAGGAAAACCTTCAGTGCGATCTCTGTACGCCCATTTAGCACGTCCATCTTTTGACAGATTAAGCCTGACCCTCTCATTACCTCTTGTTCTCATCCCGATATCTATAGTCACTTCTTCTACCGGTTCTTTTCCTTTTTTATCTCTAAACTGCTGAAATGCAAAAAGAGAGATGCTTCCCTCGCCAACTTTGACATCCTTTTGAAAAGATAATATCTTAACTCCGCGATAGATCTCGCTCTCACCATGCTCATTTAGCAGCTTCATGTAATTATCGTGAAGAGTTACAACTTCTTCTATGCTTGGGTTAACTTCAACAATTTTTTTAAGCGAGTCTGTTTTGCCTGGATGATCGGCTTCAAGCTGTATCATATCAAGAATATACACCCAACATAGACTCTATGTCAATATAAATAACTATATGTAAAAAATAAATAGGCATTGTAATAAATAGCTCTTTCTTGTATAATTGCTTTTTATGAAGAGATTCAAACTGGCAGTTGAGAAGAGAAAAATTCTGGGAAAAAAAGTTTCCAAACTCCGAAAAGAAGGCTTGTTTCCCGCAAATATTTATGGAAAAGGCGTAAAATCTCTTTCCGTACAAGTCCCTTACAAAGACTTTGAGAAAGTTTATAAAGAAGCAGGTCTTACGGGAATTGTTGATGTAGAAGTTGCAGGCGAAATCAGACCATCCTTAATTCACAACGTTCAGCAAGATTATTACAAACACGTACTTCTCCATGCGGATTTCTTCCAAGTTAATCTGAAAGAAAAAGTTAAAACAATGGTCAAAATCGTTACTCTTGGCGAGCCGAAAGCAGTTTCGGAAAAACTGGGACTTCTTATTCAACCCCTTAACGAAGTCGAAATTGAAGCTCTTCCTACAGATTTACCGGATAAAATAGAGGTAAATGTTGAACCTCTGGCAGTATTGGATGCGCAAATAACTGTTGGTGAGATAAAAGCGCCCGCAGGAGTCACTATTTTGACCGACGCTTCTCAAGTTGTTGCAAAAATTGGCGCATTAATCAGCAAGGAAGCAGCAGAGCAAGCAGCAGCAGAAGCCGCAGCAGCCGAAGCGGCCAAAGCAGCCGCCGCACCAACCACGGAAACAGGAGAAGGAGCAGAAAGAGCTGTTCCAACAGAAGGAGCGACGCCACAAACTGCTGCAGAGGCGGGAAAACCAGCAGCCGGAGCTCCAGCGGTACCAGCAGCGGCCAAACCGGAGGCTCATTCGGCAAATTCAGGACAAGCAAAACCTCAGAAATAGAGCTTATTCCTAAGGAACTCTTTTATTTTTCTCCCATTTTCAGAATTTGGATCCAAAGATAAGCCTTTCTCAAGATACATTTTTGCCTTAGAACTATCCCTTAACTTATATTCGAGGACTGCTGCTTGAAAATACGCGTCCGGATAATTTTGGTGTTTTGCTAAAAAACTTATCCAAAAATTTAAATCCTTACTTAAGCTTTCTCTTTGTTGGTCAATGTTTTGCTTTGTTTGTAAATTTTTTTGCAAATCATACCCCACAACAACAACAGCTACTGCGAAAATGAGGACGACAAAAAGTCTTAAGGCTCCCCCGTATATTTTGAATAATGTTGCGTGATTAATTTTTGGGAAAGAAGATTTAAAGTTCTCGGTAATACTTCGGGAATTACTCGGGAATTTTGTATTATTTCCGCCAGCTGGCGGACTTTTCTTTTTTATATTCTTAAACTTCATAAAGAGGGTTTACCCTCCGAAGCCTTGGCGAAGGAGGGCCACCTATCAATCATTATGGATTTGCCGAATTTAAATCTTTGATAAATTTCCTCAGTTACAAAAGGCATAAAAGGATGGAGAAGCTTCAAAAGAATTAAGAATGAAGAATTAAGAATTAAGAATGAGTTCTCGTTAATGCGATTTTTTACATCTTCTATATATTTATCTGCGAATTCATGCCAGGCAGACTCATACAAAGCCTCCGCCGCATAGTTAAAATTATATTTCTCCAAATCTTCTGTTACTTTTTCAGTTAATTCCCCTATTTTCTTAACCATCTCTTTATCTTTTTCGTGTTTAGCGATATTTTCTAGTTGCTCCATTGTTAAATTGTTTTCCAATTTTTGATTTTTGATTTTTGATTTTTGCATTTCAATAAAGCGTGCCATATTCCATAGCTTATTCGTAAATTTGCGCGCTGCTTCCAGCTTGGGATAAGATAGGGACTGGTCGTTGCCGGTAGCATTTCCGTAAATTAGGGCAAAGCGCACTGCGTCTGCCCCATACTGATTAACGATTTCCAGAGGGTTAACAACATTTCCTTTTGACTTGCTCATCTTTTTTCCCAACGGATCATTTACTAGACCATGCAAGAGAATGTTTTTAAACGGAATTTTCCCTGTTCTGTAAATCCCCACCATTGCCATTCTTGCTACCCACCAAGGTAAAATATCGTAGCCTGTTTCCATTACGGAGGTTGGGTAAAATTTATCAAAAAAACCACCTGACCCTTTACAATCGCAGTTCGTCATTAGGGTGGAAAATGGCCATTGGGCTGAAGAAAACCAAGTGTCAAAAGTGTCTTTATCCTGAATCCAGCCTTCACCGATAGGCTTTTTCTCTCCAACATAAATTTCATGAACTTGACCTTCCCTAAGAAAACCAAAAGAATAAGCGTAAATCCACGCCTTTGTCTTTTCGGTTACGCCTAATTCAGGCTTGTGAAATTTAAATGCTTCAATTAATTCCTTTCTTTCTTTATATGTTGCACCATGGGCTCTATCATCTAAAGGAATTTTGCCAACTACTGTTCTCTCTATGTCAATAATTGTTCCGTACCCAAAAATCTTTTTCGTCTGACTATTCTCGAATGCAAATTTATCTCCAACTTTAAAGTCATGGTCACGCAATCTGTATGTTTTTGTTTTTCCAGACAGCACTTGAGGCTCTGTTCTTTGATGAAAGCCCATAATGACAATGTCTTTTGTTGGTTTCCACTCCCTAAACCAAGCAGGGATGGAAATTCCCCAAACGATTTGCCTAGAGATGTTCCAATCTCTAATATTTTCTAAAAACTGAAAGTATCTTTTTTCAAAACCCTTGGGATAAATTTTAATTTTTTTAGACTTAACAGCTTCTATTGCAGGTTTTGCCAAAGGTTCCATTCTTACAAACCACTGCTCCAAAGGCAAGGGCTCCAAAATATTTCTACACTTATAACAAAGCCCGACTCTATTTTGATAATTTTCATCAATTTTCTCAATTAAGCCTTTTGCCTGCATTTCTTCAACAATAGCTTTTCTCGCTTGCTTAACATATAGTCCTGCAAATTTACCCGCATAATGATTCATTTTGCCGTCAAATCCGATAACCTGTTTAAGGGGAAGTTTATGGCGCTTTCCCGTTTCAAAATCGTTAAAATCATGTGCCGGCGTAATCTTTACGACTCCTGTTCCGAATTCCGGATCAACTGATTCATCGGCAATCACTTTAATTTTTGTCTTGCCCAAAACAGTTTCAATTTCCAATTCTTGACCAACATATTTTTTATACCTTTTATCATTGGGGTGTACCGCTACCGCAGTGTCTCCAAATTTTGTTTCCGGACGGGTCGTTGCCAAAACTAAAGGCCCATATTTAATGTAATAGAGAAGGCTTTTGCGCTCCTCATGAACCACTTCTAAATCAGAGAATGAAGTACCATCAAAAGTGCAATAATTAACCAATCTTTTTGCTCTGTAAGCTAAGCCATCAGCAAAAAGTTTTTTAAAAGTATCGTAAACTATTTCAATAACATTATTATCCAAAGTATATTTTTCCCTGCTCCAATCCAAAGAAAAACCCAATCTTCGAAGCTGCTTTTCTATTCCTCCCCTATTCTCATTAACATAGTTTTTAATCATTTCATAAAGCTCTTCTCTTTTGAAATCTAATCTGGATTTACCTTGCTCACGAAGTTTTTTCTCAAATACAAATTGCGTTTCTATTCCGGCATGATCGGTTCCCGGAAGCCAAAGCGCGGAAAAACCCTTCATGCGATGAAATCTAATCAGAATATCTTCAACAACATACATGGCATGTCCAAAATGCAGAGCGCCATTGGCGTTAGTGGGCGGAAGAATAATGCTGTAAGGTTTGCCTTGGGGATTTATTTCCGGCTTAAAATAACCCTTTTCTTCCCAATCCTTATAAATTCTCTCTTCAACATCCTTGTGATTATAAACCTTATCCATGAAGCAATTTTAACACAAGCGAACACTATCTCAAAGTTTAAATATCAAAGGTCAAAAATAAATCAAAGATAAAAAAACTAAAACTACGAAAAAAACTTTGAAATTTAAACTAGGCTTTGACATTTGCGCTTTAATCTTTGATCTATAGATTATTCCCGAGGATTTAACGAAGAATTACCGAAGATTAACTTTCTACCATCTTGTAACCTCTGGTTTTGACTGTCTGAATTTCAAATTTTGCATTTTGTGATTTTAATTTAACCCGCAAACGGGCGACCAATCTATCTATTGCCCAATCGGATATTCCAACTTCTTCAACCTCTGCCCAGACTGCCTGAATAATTTGTTCCCTCTCACAAATATTCCCCACCTTGCTTTTGAGATACGTGAAAAGCAGATGTTCTTTTTTACTAAGCTCAATGCTGGAGCCGTTACTTTTAACCATTTGTCTTTGTTTTAAATAATGATTAAAAAGCGAACTAAATATTACATTTCTTCCTCCATCTTCAGCTACAAGTCCGCAATCCCATAAATAAGCTGCAGACTTTTTTTCTTCAGGACTAATTGCCTGATTTTTTTCTACTTTCAATAGCGTATTTTGCTCGGCATTATTCAAGCTCTCCCACAATTCCTCTGATTGAAGCATTATTCTTTCATCGCGGGATAAAAATTCAAGAATTTCTTGTTTATTTTTAAATATTTTTTTCGACTCATGAAAAGAGATCAACGCTAGCTGTAAATACTGTACGTATCCATCTACAGTTTCAAAAAAGGAAGTTTCCAGACTTGGAGGAAAAATAAGCTTATATCGTTCTTTGTAAGTATCGAAGATAATTTTTGTATCTTTTTTTTCTGCCGGTCTTACGTACATATTGCGGGCAAAAAGAGCAACTGATGATTTCGTAAAAACATCAGGCGCAATGCTTGTTAACCCCTTAAAGCTGGTAAAAATGAAAGAGACTTTTCTGTTTGCCGCATCCTTTACTCCCTGTAGATTACCAAAAAGTTCAGGAGTAACAATTTCTTTTA
Source organism: Candidatus Levybacteria bacterium RIFCSPLOWO2_12_FULL_37_14 (assembly GCA_001782645.1). Classification (GTDB taxonomy): domain Bacteria; phylum Patescibacteriota; class Microgenomatia; order Levybacterales; family UBA12049; genus GWB1-37-8. Next base: position 5,718 of record MFPH01000002.1, read on the forward strand.
ATCTATCGAAACGTATAAAAAATATTGTAGACAAAACATTTTCTTGGGTAATTTTAGCCAGGCTTTTCTTAACACTTTCTATAGTTAAGAAAGTATCTTTAGACTGCATGCAATCTAAAAATAATCTTTCTATGTATTTTTTTGTATGTTCTTTTAAGTCCGATTTCTCAGCACTATCTAAAATTCTTTTCAGAGTTAATATCCAAAAAGGAAAAACTTCCCGCTCAACCAGATCATTAAGATCAACAGGAATAAAAAGATGAGAATTACCATCGGCTATATATTTTTTGGCAATTTCTTTGTGGTTAAGAAAAAAACGGAGGAAATTACTAATTCCCACCCTTTTCATTCCAATCAGAACAACGCTGTTGCGGTTTTTAAGATGCTGTCCTAACGTTGAGGCATCTTCCTGCCTGAAAGAAATAGGATAAAGAGCCTCAATTATTGTGTTCACCATATAGTGACTTATTGTAATGGATTTCTATAGTTTTTGGCAACTACTATTTATTTTTAGTAAAATTAAGGATTAAATTTTTGTCTCCAATAATTTTTTCGGAATACAATATTTTACCTTTTGCCTCACTTGTCTTATTGGAATTTTTAACATAATTAAAGTAATCCGGATAAGTGAAAGCCAAAGAATAAGGGACGCTGTCAACTCCCGGTTGCTTGAAAAATCTAAGGTCGTAAGAAAAAGTATTTAACCCAAAAACATTTCCGGGAAGTGCATATTCCAATGTTATGCTTATAATTTTTCCGGCAGGAATTTTAACAAGAAATCCAAAAATATCCTTATCATCCTCCTGAGTTTTTTCAACTTCAAGTCCTTGAGGAATCTTGAAATTTTTCGCCTCATAGAGCAATGGATCGGTAACCGCATCTACAACATTTTGGTTGTTGCCGTTTATTGCTATTCTTAGCAGGGAAATATTTTTTGGCAAAATAATTCTCAGATAATTTTTGTACTCTCCTCCCGGCCAAGCCTTGCTTTCATTTCTGTAATTGATAGTTAACTCTTCTGCGATATTCCCATTATTTCCTATCGTTACTTTTTGAGATACTTGTCTGGAAATATAATAGTTGGCCTTATTGATTCCTAAATTCGCTTCATTAATTCCCACGAAATCATTTACAATCTCTTCGCTGTTTTCCCTCTCTTCCCAAAGCGAAGAAGACCAGCCGTTCACGGTAAAAATATTTTGAAAATTATCTTTAAATGCAAACAGCAAATGTTTTTGCAAAAGCGCATCTGAAACTGCCTGTGCAACTAAAAGGTAAGGCACTTTTTCCTTTGTTATTTTCGTTATTATTGCTTCATTAAGTGCTCTTAAAAAATCTTTTTGTTGCACTGAGCCAGGGAAAAAGTTTTTTGCCGTATGAAACTGTGTTCGCATATAAAAATTGTTTTCGTCAATAGTGTCTTTGTAATCCGCCACATAAACCGGCCCTATTGCGCGTAAAATACTTTTAACAAACGACATATCGACAGCTATTACTCCGTCTGCCTTTTGCCCTGTTTCAACAAATAAAAAATTAGAAGATGATAGAGCAGATTTAACAAAATCTACGTTAAAGTTGCTGTCCCTCATGTACCAATGCTGCTGTAAAAGATATCTTCTAATCGCAAAGGGCGGCTCTACATGTCCCCTCAACTGTTTGTCTGCGTCATACGCGTCATGCATTGTAAATTCTGTAATCTTGCCCAGGTTGAATTTCAAAAGACCATAGAAATCAATGATTCCTCCACCGGGCCTTAATTCCATATTGTTTTGAAAAAGAATTAAGTAGGTTTTTGGCCCCTTCATTCCCAGAATGTTTGGCATTACGTCCGAGGTATTAAATAAAAGTTTTACTAGAGGATTTATAATTTCTAGGTTTTGTAGGATTGCTGCGGGAATTTTTCCTTCTGCTTTCATCTTATTCAATGTAACAATCGAGCTTTTTAGATAATTTTCCCCTATCGTAAAGTCATTTCTTGGATTTTCGCTTTTGCCAGTCAGTATCTTGGAAAAATATATTTCCGAATTAAACGCCTGATACAATCCTTGGGAAACTTTATAGCCTAAGTCGAGGTCTTGCAAAAGTCTTTTTAAATTATTTTCGCGCCCCATAATTTTCGCCTGAAGAGAAAGAATGCTTGATGTTTGCTGCCCTAAATAAAAAAATGCCTGAGATAAGTGAAAAGAGCTTTTAGCATGAATAAAATTGCCCTTATCCAACTCCCTTTTCGCATAATAAAGAGTGCTTAGACCAAAAGAAGAAAAAAACAGCGTAAAGACAAAAGGAGAAAGTAATAAAAATATTAATACCCATATTATTAAAAAGGGAAATTTTTTTAATCTCTTAGCATCTTCATGTAAATTTTCGTCCCTCACTCTTACTTTCTTCTTTATATCTATGCTTCGTATTTTTTGAGCAAGTAAATATTTTTCACCCAATAAATTTAGGCCATTGGAAGGATAAAAAACCTTCCCAAGTCTCGGATCATGCCTTACAAAATCTATTGTAATTTCAGGATTAGCTTTTTGAATCATGTGTGCTAATGAAAGCTCTGTCGGAGGATGCTTTGGAAAAATATAAAATAAAGAATGAGATTTGTGAATTTTAAATACGATATCTATTAATCCGTTTACCACATCCGTTAAGTGTATCGGATATGTTTCCCTTAGTCCTTCCCCTAAAACTTGTATTCTCCCTAATTTTTGAGCCTGATATATAAATTTATTTATTACCGATTTAAAATTTTCTTTTTTTAAAATTAATTCCTTGTCAAAAATATCTCCAAATATTACTACTTTTGCGCTATGGCACAATCGCAGAATTTCATCAATTGCATACTTTCCTTCCTTTGACAATCCTTGGGCAAAAATAAAATCCGAATTAACGCTTCTAGCTTTACTTATTATTCTGGGTATGAATTCTAAATCCTGCCCTTCCTCATCAATAAAAATGATATGAGAATATTTGCTGTCCGGTATTTCAGGAAATTTTTTAGAAAAAGGGACATGGATTAGGTTTGGTTTTTCCATGTCTAGTCCTACATTTTTTCGGCTGACAAAAACTACGAAAAATTCTTTGGAAAGCTTGAGGGAAAGAGGCTCACCTATTAATCCCATCCTATCTATTACAAGAATAGAATTTTTGAAAAAAGAATGATTTTTAAAACCAAAAAAGGCAGACTTCATAATCCTTACACAAGCTCCCTATCTAACGCCTCATTAACAAAGGCATCTGCTTTTACGTTTTGCTCTCTCGGAATGTGTTTGTAGTAAATTGGCACATTTACTTGTCCTTCCCTATCCCGGACATCAAGAAGCAAATCTTTGAGACCTGCATTTTTAACCTTAAAAAGTCCAATTATTTGCGAGCAAACTAATTTTGAGTCAAGAAAAAAATTAATTTTTACACTTTCCGAAAGAGATTTTTTATTTTCTACTACCCAATCAAGCGCCTCGATCACCGCCTTATATTCGGCGGCATTGTTGGTTGCTATTCCGGTTGTTTTTCCAAAACCGGCAATTTTTTTATTTTTTTCATCCGCAATATAAACTCCTGTTGCCGAAGGTCCGGGATTTCCCCTTGCCCCTCCGTCAGTAAAAATATTTAAAACATTTATCATATTTTAAGTTTACCACATTTTCTTTTCGCAAAAAGTTCTACCATTAAGTTTTGCTCGGAAAGGTTGATTGGGATAAAATTGAAGGAGTAAATTGTGAAAATTATTTTGCTTTGGGGCGGACGATGAGGACTCTGTCGCGGCCTTCACCTTGTGACTCCGACACAACTTCTTCGTCTTTTTCCAATAATAAATGGACAATTCTTCTTTCCCAAGATTTTAATTCCGGAACCGCAATCTCTTTACCCTCAGCTAAAACTCTTTCCTTAGTTTCTTGAGCCAAAGTTTTTAAAAACTCTGTTCTGTTTTTTTTGTAGTCTCCCACATCAATTGAAATGCGGACAAATCTCCCTAGATTTCTGGCAACACACAGGGATAAAACCAATTGCAATCCCTCAAGGGTATCTCCATGGTACCCAATTACAACGCCTGTGTCTTTGGTATTTAAAACTATTTCTACGCTTTCTTCTTTGCTTTCTTTTGATTCAAGAATCTCAAAATCACCATCTACGTCCAAAAGTTTCAAGAGCTTCTCTGTGACTTCTTGAATTGTTTTTATTTCTTTTTTATCCATTCGCCTAATCCCCCCAAACCTGTAATTTTATATTGCTGTATGATACCAAAAATTGTAAATGTATTCCAGTACAAAGACAGTCCTATTGGGAAACTAAAAGCAAAAAAACCTATCATAACCGGAAATATAAACAAGGATTGGGTCTGAAAAGCGCTGGCAAAATCTCCCGCATCTTTTTTGTCAATCTGCGTTTTTTTCTCAATATCTTTTTCAATAACAGCAACCCCTGTTTTAGCAGGAATCATCATTTTCGAAAGAATAAACTGAAAAACTCCTGTTAAAATAGGAACTAGCAGAATTAAAGGTCCCGCCGTTGACATAAGCTTTGAAGGCATTTCCCCAAGGGGAAGACCGAAAAAAGAAGGGTCCCAAGTGTTCTGAAGTTTATAAAAATCAAAATAAGCTATCTTGTTAACCTCCGCGACAACAACGTCGGGTTTGAGAGTTACCATGCGCTGCAAAACCGAATAAAGAGCCCAAATAATCGGCATTTGTATGAGAACAGGCAAGCATCCCGCAGCAGGATTAATTCCATGCTCTTTGTAGAGCCTCATTGTTTCCTCCTGGATTTTTTTAGCATCACCCTTGTATTTTTCTTTTATTTTAGACAGATGAGGAGTTACTTTTTGCATTTTTGCCGAGGCTTTAAGTTGGGAGGTAGTAAGGGGATACATGACAAATCTGATTATGATTGTCAGCCCGATTATCGCAAATCCCAAAGCATATGGAATATGCGCAAATGAAAGCATTGAATAAATAGCTACTAAAATATTTATTATCGGGTGAACCAAAATTAAATTAAAAAAATCTCCCATAATTAATTCGTGAATGGCTGGCAACTTAAAATTCTGATTGCGGATTTCCGTAAACCCCGAAGGATACCTTCTTTGTTAATTGCTATTTTTGCATATTCGGAACAAGTAGGGGAGAGTCTGCACATTTTATTGACTCCCAAAATATTTTTTAATATTGATGACATAAATGCTTGATAAACATCGATAATTGAAATTAAAATTTTCTTCATCATTAATCCTTAATCATTAATCCTTATAACTCCTGCTTTTCTCAAAACGTTTTCTATTGCAAGCATGTTTTCTTCTTCAGTTTTGCCAGATATTCCTTTTTTAACAATAATGAGTATATCATGTCCGGCACTCATTTTCCCATACAGACTCCTAAGTGTGTTTCTAAAAAACCTTTTAATGCTATTCCTAACGGTTGCTCTTTTGTCGATTTTTTTTGAAACAACAATCCCGAACCTATTGATGGACAATCCATTTTTCTTCTCTTTCAAAACAAACTGGGGAACAGTTGTGAAATAAGAATTGTTAAACTTTATTCCGGGAACAAGACGATTTTCTTTTTTAAACATTTACGCGCTTTTTATGGAAAGCTTCAGCCGACCTTTTGATCTTCTTCTTTTCAGAGCTTTTTGTCCACCATGAGACTTCATGCGTACTAAAAACCCGTGCTTTCTTGCCCTCTTTACTTTTTTTAAGGTTATAAATTTTTCCACAAACAATAGTATAACAAAAAAATCTTCACATTGAAAGCTGTAAAAAAGATATGGTTATATCCACTTTCTCTATCTTGACAAAAAGTTATCCACATGGTTAAACTGCATGTTACATGGACGAGGAAAACAATATATTGTGGAAAAAAATTTTGGGAGAAATAGAAACAGAGGTTTCACGCGGTATTTTTATAACCCTTTTTAAGCCTACCGCACTTCTTTCCATAGAGAAAGGAATAGCTTCAATAGCAGCTCCGTCCACCATGGTTATCGACCTCTTACAAAAACGCCATTATCAGGTCATTAAAAAAACTGTGGATAAATATACCAAGATTGATACGAAAATAATCTTTGTTCCAAAAATAATCAACAAAGGGATCCGAGAAGATATAGGCGTTTCTCCGCTATTTGCGCCTGTCGAAAAAAAACAAACTCTAATAATAGGGCATCTTCCAAGAGTAAGAGCGGATTATACTTTTCAAACGCTTGCGGTATCCTCAAGCAACCAACTTGCTTTTGTTTCCGCAACAACAGTGGCAAAAAAACCAGGCGTGGCCTACAACCCTCTTTTTATTTACGGCCCGGTTGGTGTTGGGAAAACCCATCTCATGCAGGCAATTGCTAACGAAGTATACAAAAACGATCCTGATAAAAAAATCATCTATACAACCAGCGAAGAATTTACAAATGAAGTAGTAGAGGCGATAAGAAATAACGACACCGCAAGGATGAAAAGAAAATTTCGAAACGTCGATCTTCTTATAGTTGATGATGTGCAGTTTTTTGCCGGTAAAGACAGAGCGCAAGAAGAGCTTTTTCATACTTTTAATATCCTCATTGACGCTGGAGCGCAAATTGTTTTGTCTTCAGACAGGCCTCCGTCTGAAATAAAAAAATTGGAAAAGAGACTTTCCTCCCGCTTCGCAGGAGGTCTTACGGTTGACATAGAAGCGGCCGACTTTGAGCTAAGATGCGCAATTCTTCTTATCAAAGCACGCAGACACAACATTGACCTTTCAATAGAAACAGCTAAGAAAATTGCAGAAAGAGCGCATGATTCAAGAGAGTTAGAGGGCCTTCTTTTAAAAACAATTACTATTGCAGCCAATAGGGGAGTAGAAATTACCCCGGAGCTGGCGGAAAACACTCTTAGTCAAAACATTGATGAAGAAAAAAAATTTTTTCGTCCAGATGAGATTATAAGAAATGTTTGTGTTTTTTACAACATCAAAGAGACCCTCATAAAGGGACCAAAAAGAGATTCTGGTTTGGTAAAAGCCAGACAAATTGCAATGTATATTTTAAAGCAGGACTTAGCTTTAAGTTTTGTTGAAATAGGAAATATTTTGGGAGGCAGAGACCATACCACAATAATGCATGGGGTTAAAAAAATAGAAGGATTGCTTTTAAATAAAAATTTTTCTGAGGAAATTTTGGGGATAAAGGCCCTATTTGGGAACAGTGAGGGGGGTTTAAAAAAATGGTAATTTTATCAACCCCCAACACGCATCTCTTTTCCACAAGTTATCCACATGTTTCCAGCTTTGGGTTATTGCTTTTTTCCACTTTTCCCTATACACTACTACAACTACAAACCTTAAAGTTATAGAAAGAATGACCCGTTCGGTAAATTAAGGGTCATACGGAATAAAGCTGAATGTATGAAAACATCTTTAATTACAGAAAATTTGCAAAAAAAAATATTGTTTGTAAGTCACGCCATATCAACCAGAAATCAACTTCCAATACTCCTTAATTTTTTAATAGAAGCAGGGGAAGGAAAAATAACCATCAGCGCCACCGATTTAGAGATTGGAATAACAGCGGATATTCCCGCAAAAACAGAAAAAGAGGGATCAATAACAGTTCCCGCAAAAACATTCACTGAGATTTTGGGGAACACTTCTTCAAGCAAAATAAACATGGAAACAACACAGGAGGGATTGGCATTAACGGGAGAGGGAGAGAAAACAGTTTTTCAAACAATCCCAACAGACGAATTCCCCAAACTTTATAAAGATAAAGGTAAACAAATAATGGTTTTAAAGGATGAGGCAATAAAAAAAGATTTTTCAAAGGTAGTTTTTGCAGCAAGTCTTGATTCGGAAAGGCCAGCACTCTCGGGAGTCATGATTAAAGAGGAAAAAGATGGATTTTTGCTGGTTGCAACCGACGGATACAGGCTTTCTTTAAAAAAACAAGCTCTTCAAGGTTCAAAAAAAACAAAAACAGAAGAAATGGTTTCCATGCTTGTTCCCGCCCGCATTATTAGGGAATTGATTCAGATGGAGAAGGATTCGGGGGATGGAGATATAAGGGTTTATGCATCAAAAGAAAAAAACCAAATAATATTTTCTCAAGATGACACCGTACTGATTGGCCGGCTTATTGAAGCAGAGTTTCCAGATTATGAAAAAATAATTCCAACAGATTTTTCCACTAAAACAATTTTTGAAAGAGACAGTCTGCAGAAAGCTATTAAAGCAGGGTATGTTTTTGCCAGACAAACAGCCGGTATAATTAAGATGTCTATTAAAAAAAATAAAATATCAGTTTCGGCGAATGCGCCTTCGGTTGGGAAAAATCTGATTGAGGTTGAAGCAAAAACAACAGGCGAAGAGAATGAAATTGCCTTTAACGCCAGATATCTTCTGGATTTTCTATCAAATTCAACCAGTGAAACAGTGTCTTTTGAAATGAATGGACCTCTTAATCCCGGAGTTTTCAGAGAAGTGGATGATCCATCTTTCATGCACCTCATCATGCCCATCAGAGTGCAAGAGGCAGCGTAGAAGTCTGAATCTCGGTTTGAGTATTTATGTCTTCTGTTTCCATAGCCGGAGCACCCGGGGCGGCACCAGACGCAACAATTGCAAAAACAATAACCAAAAGAACAGTTATTCCTAAGGCGGCCAAAACATATGGGTTTGAAAGAGCGGCTTTTCCCGCTGCTTGCGCAGCCGTTTCCCCAGCTACTTTAGCGGCAGTTTCTCCTGCTTGTGCGGCGGCTTTTTTCCCAAAACCCCTTCTAATATCCATCAGATTATTAAAAGTGTTTATTGGATTAAATCCTCCTCCTGACCGTTTTTCTTGATTTTGCCCGCTTTGTTTTTCTTCCTGGGTTGGATCCATAAATTATTAAAATATTTCCGGTTCTGGCTTGTTGGGTGTAGGAAAATTATTCTGACTAATTGGGTTTGCGGGTTGAGTGTTTACATCTTGGGGTTGTTTTTCGGCAACGGGAAACTGCCGTGATGGTTCAGGAATTGGATTTGATTGGGAGATCGATTCGGTTGGGTTAACTTGAGGCGTGGATATGTCTTGCGGAGCAGTTGCTGATTGATAGAGAGCATTTCTTTCTTGCATCTCTTTTACCTCTTGCGGATTAGATGTCGCGAGCTCTTTTTCAAATGGGGCGGCTACAATCTTGACAACAACATGGCTTTGTCCGGCAAAGAATAATCCTTCTCCTACACCAACAG
>MFPH01000003.1 GCA_001782645.1 Candidatus Levybacteria bacterium RIFCSPLOWO2_12_FULL_37_14
AGCTTCATAACCGGCATCGTCTTTGTCAAAACACAAGCAAATATTGCTTGTAAAACGGGCCATCAGGGTAACTTGATTTTCAGTTAATGCGGTCCCTTTTACTGCGACTACATTTTTGATTCCGATACTATAACAAGAAATAACATCCAGTTCCCCCTCGACAATAATCGCCTTGTCTAGCCTCTTAATTTCTTCTTTTGCTGTGTTTAAACCAAAAAACATACTGCCTTTGTGATAAACAAGTGTTTCCCTGGTATTGATATATTTTCCACCACTGTACGGCTCCTCTATAGCGCGTCCTGAAAATCCCACCACATTCCCCCTGTGATCAAAAAGAGGAAACATTACTCTATTTCTGAAAAAATCTTTTAATCCTGAGCTTGTCGAAGGACCTCCCGCATAAAAAGCTAATCCTGCTTCTATCAAATCTTCTCTCTTGTATTTCTTTTTATTGATTAAATAATTAGATAAAGAGACACCTTCTTTTGGCGAAAAACCAAGCAGAAAAGTTTCGATTAATCTTTCATCTAATTTTCTATTTTTAGTTAAATAACTGAGCGCTTTTTTACCGGCTTCGTGTTTAGTTAAGACAAAATGATAGAAATCTAAAGCAATTCTATTTAACTTATAAATTATTTCTTTTTTTGAAGAAGTACCCGCTTGAAAGCTTGACTCACGAAGCTGTATTCCTGTTCTTTTTGCCAAAATCCGTAAAGCCTCTATAAATTCCAGATTTTCATATTCCATTAAAAATTCATAAACATCCCCGCCCTTACTGCACCCTCCAAAACAATGCCAAATTTGCCGTTCCGGAGAAACAACAAAAGAAGGAGTCTTCTCGCTATGAAAAGGGCAAACCGTTTTGAAATTCCTTCCCATTTTCTTTAGGGGAATGTATTCGGAGATAAAAGAAACTATATCTATCCTTTCCCTAATTTGACTAACCTCATCCATATTTACCTCGCCGAAGCTTTAGCGTAGGCGGGGCGTCCCTATTCTATCACTTTACTTCTTGCTTTTCCCACCTCCCTCGCCTACAATAGTTTTTGTTAGATTTATGGCTCTAAGTGTAGTAATCGGAGCACAATGGGGAGATGAAGGAAAAGGAAAAATAATCGATTACCTCTCCGCTACGTCAGATTATGTAATCCGCTTTCACGGAGGAAATAACGCAGGCCACACGGTAATAAACAAATTCGGAAAATTCGCTCTACACCTTGTCCCATCCGGAATTTTTCATCCAAAAACAAAAGTTATTATCGGAAATGGCGTCATCATAGACTTACAGGTTTTACTTGAGGAAATTGAAATGCTTAAAAAATGCAAAATAAAACTTGAAAACAAATTATTTATTTCTCCGCGTTGTCATCTAATAATGCCTTATCATAAACTTTTGGATTCTTTGTATGAAAAAGCCAAAGGTAAAAACAAAACCGGAACAACAGGAAGAGGAATAGGACCAACTTACTCGGATAAAGTAAGCTATAACGGAATAAGAATGGTAGATTTAATAGATAGGAAATCTTTTTCGGAAAAACTCAAAGTTCAACTTTTAATAAAGAATAAAATTTTAAAAACTCTTGGAGCAAAACAACTAAGTCAAAAAAATATTGAAAAAATATTTTCAAATTATAGAGAAAAAATAAAATCGCATGTTCGGGAACCTTTTTCCCTAATTCAAAATGCAATTAAAAATAAGCAAAATATTCTTCTGGAAGGAGCACAGGGAACATTACTGGATAACGATTGGGGAACATATCCATTTGTAACCGGCTCTACAACGCTAACTGGAGGAATAAATGCAGGAGCAGGGATTCCTGTAAATAAAATCGACAACATAATCGGAATTACCAAAGCTTACACCACTAGGGTTGGAGAAGGTCCGTTTCCAACTGAATTATCAAATGAAGTCGGAAAAAAATTAAGAACCGTTGGCGGGGAATTCGGCGCAACCACAGGCAGACCAAGGCGTTGCGGATGGTTAGATATCGAATTATTAAAATTTGCTTGCTATATAAACGAGTTTACGCAACTTGCGATTACAAAGTTGGACGTTTTGGATAGTTTTCCGGAAATAAAAATCTGCACCCATTATACTTTAGGCGGAAAGAAAGTTAATTATTTTGACGGAGATACAAGCTTTCTCTCCAAAATAAAACCGATTTATAAAACACTCAAAGGCTGGAACAAACCAACCAAAGGAATTACAAAATATAAAGACCTGCCTCTTCCGGCAAAGCAATATTTGAAAGAAATAGAGGAACTAACAAAAGTTAAAATAAAATACATATCAACCGGTCCGAAAAGAGATGAAATAATAAAAATCTAGTATAATGAGATCTATGAAAGAACAAAGACCAGCGCCTTTTAAAGCAGGGTTTGAAACTTATCAATCCGTTTTCACTTATCGATACGGAAGCCCGGAGATGAGAAAAATATGGTCAAGGCAAAATTTCTGGCTTAATGTGAGAGATGTTTGGATTGCCGTTGCCGAAGCTCAACAAAAAGCTGGCATTGTTACGCCTGAGCAAGTTAAAGATTTAAAAGAACATCGGAATGATTTGTCGGTTGAAAGGATAGATCAACTCGAAAAGGAAAAAGGCCATGATGTGGCCGCAGCGATTGCGGAATACAGTGAAGTTGCGCCAATTGGAGGAGAAATACTACACAACGGAATGACATCAGAAGATGCTCTTTCCAATGCCGAAATAAAACAAATTCATGATTCTTTTGATATTTTAAGACCTAAATTGGTAGGCACACTCGAAGCATTCGGAGCGCAAATTGACAAGAATAAGGGCTTGATTTGTGTTGGATGGACACATCTTCAAGCGGCAGAACCTACCACCATGGGTTACAGATTTGCAAAATATGCCCAGGATCTAGTCGATGACTTAAAAATTCTAAATTTCATGAAGCCGATGATTAAAGGCAAAGGAATTAAGGGATCTGTCGGAACGTCAGCGTCTTTCGGTGAAATATTTGAAGGGACAAATATGACAGCGGAAAGACAAGAAGAATTTGTAATGAAAAAGCTTGGTATAGAACCGGCAGGAATAACTGATCAGACTTACCCAAGAAAAGGCGCTCTAACAGCAGAAAGCATTCTTCTACAAATTGGACAGTCCCTACACAGGTTCGCATTGGACATTCAAATCCTGCAGTCTTCAGCAATTGATGAAGTCTCAGAACCAAGAAGGAAAGGGCAAATAGGATCATCCGCAATGCCTCATAAGCAAAATCCCATAAACTCTGAGAACATAGACTCCTTAACTGAACTTCTTCCTGGACAGACATTTGCAGCATGGATGACTGCAGCATATATTACGCTTGAAAGAACCCTTAGGGACTCTGCGGGAAAGAGAAGTAGCATACCGGAAAGCTTCCTAATTATTGATGAGGCTCTCGAAAGAACGAAAAAGATTATCTCTGGCATAGTAATACATGATAATTCAATAAAAACCAACATGGACAGGTTCGGTCCCTTCTTTGCAACAGAAATAATTATGGCAAAACTAGTAGAGGCTGGTATGGACAGAATGGAAGCCCACTCCATACTTGTTGAGCTTTCAGAAAAAGCAATCGATGCAAAAAGAGAAGGAAAACCAAACCCATTACAAGAATTGGCAACTTCAGATAAAAGAATCACTAAATTTATTGGAGAGGATGAAGTTAGAGAATCTTTTGACAAAGTTATGAAACATGTGGGAAATGCTCCTCAAAAATGCGAAGAATTTTTAGAAAAAGAGCTCAATCCGATCATTAAAGCTTCTAAATGACCTATTCCCACTCCATTGTCGCAGGAGGCTTAGTGGTGATGTCGTAAACAACTCTGGAAACTCCTGAAACTTCGTTGACAATTCTTGAGGAAATTTTTTGTAGGATGCCATACGGTATCCTACTCCAAGTGGAAGTCATAATATCTTTCGAATCAACAATCCGAAGTGCCACAACTTCTCCAAATTGTCTTCCGTCTCCTTTGACTGCAGTAGAAAAAGCATTCGTCATAACCGGAAAAGATAAAAAAACCTGAGGTAAAATTCCTGCTTTTTCAAGCTCGGACAATACAATCTCATCTGCCTTTTTTTCCATTCTTAATCTTTCTTCAGTAACCTCCCCTCTAATTCTAACCGCGTATCCTGGACCGGGGAAAGGCTGCTTGTTGATAAATTCTTCAGGCAAACCCAATTCTCTTCCTATTTTTCTTACTTCATCTTTATAAAAATTTCTCATTGGTTCCAGAAGTTTTAATTTCATTTTTTTTGGAAGCCCGCCAACATTATGATGACTTTTTATTTTCGCCGAATTCTTTGTACCTTGACTTTCAATAACATCTGAGTAGATTGTGCCCTGCAAAAGATGTCTTACGGGCAGTTTTTGGGCTTTCATTTTTTTCATTTCCCGCTCAAAAATTTTAATATATAAATTACCAATAATTTTTCTCTTCTGTTCGCTATCCGTTATTTTTTTAAGTTCTAATAACGTCTCCCCTACCGCATTTACTATTACAGGCTTAATGCCAATTTTCTTAAATATTTTAATTACATGCTCCTCTGTCCCCTCCCGCATTAGTCCATTGTCAACATAAATTGGGATAAATTTCTTCCCTATCGCCTTTGCTGTTAATGCCGCAGCAACTGTTGAATCAACCCCTCCCGACACCGCCCCAAGCACATAATCTTTTTCTCCAACAATTTTTTTAATATTTTCCTCAAGTTCCTTAATTTTGATTTTTGATTTTTGATTTTTGATTTTTGTCTGAATTGTTAAACTGGCTCTTAAACCACATATGTCAACGAAGTTTTTCAAGATTTGTAAACCGTGTTCCGTGTGTTCTACTTCCGGATGAAATTGAAGTCCAAATATTTTTCTCTTTTTATTTTCAACAAAAGCAAAAGGAACACTATCTGATGACCCAATTACCTTAAAATCTTTTGGCAACTTAACTATCCCATCTCCATGACTCATCCAAACTGTAAATTGCTTCGGCAATTTATTTGCCATTTGCCATTTGCCATTTGCCATTTGCAAAATCGTTGGCCCATATTCTTTCTTGCCTGAAACTACCTTGCCACCCAATAAATGTGCCGTTAATTGCATTCCATAACAAATTCCCAAAATTGGAATTCTCAAATTAAAAATATCTTTATTAATTGTTGGAGCTGCTTTTTCATACACAGAAGCTGGACCGCCTGACAAAATTATGCCTTGCGTTTTTCTTTTTTTTATTTTTTTCAATGTATCATCCGGATCGGTTATTGAAGTTTGTATGCCAATTTCTTTTAGTCTGCGGGCAATAAGATGGGTTGTTTGAGATCCAAAATCAACAATTATAATCATATTAAAATTTCAAATAATTACCAATTTCAAATACCAAATATCAAATTATTTGCTCAATTTATTATTTTTTGAAGTGTTTTTAATTATTGTGCTTACAATGGCAACAATCTCCCCACCTTCTTTTATTAAATCTTCAAGCTCTTTACTCTGTTTTAAGCTTATTTTACCTATTAATCTTAACCAAAACACGGTTTCTTTGCCTTCTTTACGAACTAGAGTGAATCCGTGTATAAAATCTTTCTTTGTCAAGGCGCCATCAGCTTCTTGATCATTTGCTCCCATAGATGTAACCGACCTAGTTATCTGATTGAGAATTATTAAATTTGTATACGTTTTTGGAAGTTTATCTGAAAATTCAATTACCCTAACTATAAAATTAAAAATTCTTTCGTGAATATCGTAGTTTTTCATTTGAAATTAGAAATTTGATATTGGAAATTTGATATTCATTATGCGTAGTTTTTGCCGGGATTGGTAATGAAAATGTCATGAGGATGACTTTCGGTTAATGAAGCTTGTGTAATCCGAATAAACTTCGCTTTTTTCCAAAGTTCTAAGATATTTTTTGCTCCAACATAATACATGCCTGATTTTATTCCTCCAATTGCCTGATCAACTAGATCTGAAACTTTTCCTTTTACCTGTACCAATCCCTCTACTCCTTCCGCCACCAAAACCCGATCTTTGTAATTTTTTCCATGAAATTCATCTTCAGATCTAATTTGAGTTCCTTTTTTCATCGCCCCCTCCGACCCCATTCCTCTATATTCTTTAAATTGATAATATTTTTTAATCTGGGAAATTTTTTGAAACCGGGAAGGAAGCTCCTGCTGATTTAAAGTTATTAACTTTCCCGGAGCCTCTAAACTTGCAGCGAAAAATCCTCCCATCATTACAGTTGATGCGCCTGCGGCCAATGCCTTAACCATGTCGCCTGAATATTTTATCCCCCCATCTGCAATAATCGGAATTCTAAATTTTTTGGCAATTCGAAATGTTTCCATTATTGCTGTTATCTGAGGAACTCCCATTCCGGAAATAATTCTGGTTGTGCAAATGGCCCCAGGACCCATTCCAACTCTTAACCCATCTGCTCCGGCTGCAATAAGCGCTCTAGCACCATCGGCAGTTGCAATATTCCCAGCGATAATATCTATTTTAGGATAAGTTTTTTTAATGAAACGAATTGCCGAAATCATAACATTTGTAAATCCATGCGCCGAATCAAGAACTATAACATCTGTTTTTGCTTTAATCAAAGCTTTGACTCTTTCTTCAAAACCTTTGCTTGCCCCAACTGCTGCTCCGACCAGTAATTTTCTATTCTTAACTTTTTTTACTTCAAAAACCTGATCCTCAATTGTTAAATTTCTATGGATAATTCCTATTCCGCCTAATTTGGCCAATTCAATTGCCAATTTACTTTCGGTTACCGTATCCATTGGGGCTGAGACAAGAGGTATGGAAATTTTTATTCTCCTGGAAAACTTAGTTGATAAATTTATATCTTTACGGGAAAAGTCACTGAAGCCTGGGGTCAGAAGAACGTCGTCAAAAGTTAATCCAAATTTAAAAGAAGAACTGTTTACCTTGAGCTTGTCGAAAGACGGCTCCATAATTTACTTTACACGGTTTCGTCCCATTTGTCAAGCCAAAAAGCCTATTTTTATCTCCTTGGTTCACCTACATTTTCAAAAGCACTGTTGAAATTCCGATAATATTTATAAACATCTTCCAGCGGAAATCTCCAGAACCTTTTATCCTTTTTATCGGGCGCTGTTTGTACGAGCTTTACATCCTGCCATCCATAAGGATTTACATAACCCAAAATTGGATATTTTTCATCAACTTTTGCAATCTTAATTACCTGCGCTGTCTTCAATCTTTGACTTCTGGCAATACTTATTCTATGGCACCCGTCAAGAATAATTGGAATTACAGACCCATTTTTCTCGCGCTGATACTCAACAACTACCGGAAGCAAAGTGTGTATCTTTTTGCTTTCATTCGTAACGTAAGAAGAAACATATCCGTTAAGATTAAACATGTCTATGTTCTTCTCCCGAAGTGCTTCTTGCAAATCTTTCAATTTTCCTAACACTCTTTCTATTTGATAGAACTGCTCAGGAATTAAAATTGAAACAGGCAAAGTAACAAGTTCGATTTCCGCATTTTTATAAACATAAATCGGATTATCCGTATTTGAAGAATGTAAAAGCGTTACTTTTTTTAATCTTTTAATAAGTTCCTCTTTTGAATGTTTTTTAAAACTTAATATCTTCATGCAGATAATTATACTATAATAATCATATTAAATGAGAACAAAAGGATTGTTTGTCATAGTAGACGGACCAAGTGCGAGTGGGAAAGATAGTGTTATTCAACAGGTCCTGAAAGATTTATATACGCTAGGTATTCAAGCTCTCTCCATCCAGGAAACCAGAGAAAGAGATTATAACCGAGAAAAGATTTTATCAGCAAAAAATTTCGGAGATAAAAAAACTGCAGAAGCAATCATTAACGAAAGGGTAAAAATTTATCAAACAAAAATTATTCCCCAATTGTCGGATGGGAGGTTTATGATTGCCAATCGCGGGGAAACAACAACTTTGGCTTATCAAACCATTGGAAAAGAAATGGTCATGGAAGATGTCTGGAAAATGCACAGAAATGCAAATATACCTCTCCCTGACTTGGTAATTATTCTCAATTGCAGCGTTGAGGAAGCCTTACGAAGAGAAATCCTGAAAAAGACTTCTGACAATAATAAAGATAAAAATTCTCTAAGCGGAAATTTTACGCAAAATTTTGAAAGAAGAAAACAAATCCATACCCATTACGAAAGGGTGAAAGATTTTCTGGAGAAAAAAGGAATTGCTGTAATTTATCTTAAAACCGACGTTATGGACGTGCAGGAAGGGAGCCGGGAAATTGTAGATTTTATTAAAAATAAGCTAAACTACATGCATGAATAAGAAAATAATTTTGGTTGACATAGATGGCGTATTGGCTGATTTTGAAATGGGATTTATTAAGGCATGGGGAAAAAAATTTCCTACTCATCCGAAGGTGCCCCTTGAAGGAAGAAAGGCATTTCGCCTTGCAGAAAGTTATCCAAACGGGCTAGAAAAAGAGATACAAAGTATCCTCTCTGCTCCCGGATTCTTCGAGAATCTGAATACAATTCCCGGAGGTAAAGAAGCATTGAAAAAAATGCAAGATTTGGGACATGAGGTTCTTATCTGCACAAGTCCTATATCTAATTATAAAAACTGTGTTCCGGAGAAATATCGTTGGGTGGCAATAAATCTGGGTTTTGAGTGGACAAAAAGAATTATTATGATCAAAGATAAAACCCTTGTTTTTGGAGACATACTGATTGATGACAAACCCGAACATACCGGCTTGAGAGAGCCGGTCTGGAAACATGTGCTTTTTGAAGCCCCATACAATCAACATGTCAAAACCAAACTCCGAATCACGTGGGATAATTGGGAAAGAATATTGGAATAAATTTACAAATTAGGCTTTTGCGGGAACAAGTATTTTTTTGGGGCCAAGGAGTTTGACAAAATCATCAGCATCAATTGTTTCTTTTTTCAAAAGTTCTTCTGCAAGAATATCAAGTTTTGATTTTAATTTCGCCAAAATTACCACTGCATTTCTATAAGCTGCATCCGTAATTTTTTTAATCTGATCATCAATTTTTCCTGCCATAATCGGGGAGATATTTTTCTGATCATAAAAAGTTTTCTGTTCATTGTCCAAATTAATTGGTCCCAAATCACTCATTCCATACTCAACCACCATCATTCTTGCAACTTGAGTTGCTTTGGAAATATCATCCGCTGCTCCGGTTGTCATTTCTTTGAAAATCATGTTTTCCGCAGCTCGCCCCCCAAGCATTACGCTAATTTGCTCAACCAATCTTGTTTTTGTTTCATGAACATGTTCTGTCGGCTCCATCATTGTATGCCCCAAACTCATGCCACGACTGACAATTGAGATTCGGTGAACCGGATCCATATGCGGCATTTCCCATGAAACAATTGCATGCCCTGCTTCATGATAAGCAGTCATTTTTCTATCCTCATCCGACTGCAGCCTTTTTTTCTCAGGGCCTAATTTTACTTTTGTGGCTGCTTCTTCAATATCTTTGGTGTCAATCGCTTTTTTACCTAATCTTGCCGCCAGAATCGCCGCCTCATTAAGCATATTTTCCAAATCCGCGCCGGAAAATCCGACAGTTCTTTTGGCCACCTTTTCCCAATCAACACCGGGCGCAAAAGGTTTGCCTCTGGCATGAATTGCTAGAATTGCTTTTCTTCCGACAACATCCGGCATATCCAGAACCACTCTTCTATCAAATCTTCCCGGACGAATCAGCGCTGGATCCAAAACATCAGGCCGATTTGTTGCTGCCATAACCACTAATTGTTCTGTCGGAGCAAACCCATCCATTTCAACCAGAATTTGATTTAAGGTTTGCTCTCTTTCATCATGACCTCCCATGAAACCTGCTCCGCGCTGTCTACCGATCGCATCAACCTCATCAATAAAAATAATTGCGGGCTGGGCTTTTTTTGCAGTATTGAATAAATCCCGGACACGGGATGCCCCAACCCCAACTAACATTTCCATAAATTCCGATCCTGCCATGGAGAAAAACGCGACATTTGCCTCACCCGCCGTTGCTCTTGCCAAAAGTGTTTTTCCTGTTCCTGAAGGTCCAACCATCAGGACACCTTTTGGCGTACGAGCTCCCATAGCCTTATATTTACCCGGATTCTTTAAGAAATCTACAATCTCCGTTAATTCCTGCTTTGCCTCATCAACGCCTGCGACATCTGCAAAGCTAATTTTTGGCGTATCTTTGCTAAAAAGCTTTGCCGAGGATTTACCAAAGGAAAAAATATTTTCCTGCGCTCCGCGGGCCTGGCGAAAAATAAAGTAAAAAAATGCAACCATCAAAAGAATTGGAAGAACGGAAGAAATAATGTTCAGCCAATTATTAAATCCTGTTTCATCTTTTATGGTAATCTTTGTTTTATTTAGCTCCACACCGGCATCTTTAAATATCTGATAAACATTTGCTCCTGCTTCTTTGAAGCTTTGAAAAGTTTCTTTTCCTTCCGTAAGCACAAGTTTATTCTCCAAAACTTCTATTTCCGTAACTTTATTCTCCTTAACATCTAAGACCACTTGAGAAAGAGGAATTGTTTTCGTACTCTTAAATGATTGATTGTTATTAATGCCCGTGAAAATAAACATTGCAAAAAGGAACAAAAATGCATAAATTAAAAGATTTTTCCACGAAAAATTAAGCTTAACTTTGACGATTTTTTGTCTCCGATGATTTTTATTCTGTACTGTAGGATTTTTTCCGTTTGCCATCGCGAGAAGTATACCACAATTTCATGCCCAATCCAAGGTTAATTCTAGCTGGATAAGGAATTCTAAACCAATCCCATTTTCAACCTTACCTCTTTCATTGTCTCTTCTGCCATCCGGGAACATTTTATTTGGCCTTCTTCAATTATTGAATCTACCAACGTTGGATTATTTTCAAACTCTTTTCTTTTTGCTTGAAACGGCTGTAATTCTTTAAAAATTGTTTTGGCTAAAGCCTCTTTTAGCTCCGAATATCTGATTTTTTTAGCCTTATAGTCCTGTTCAAATTTAATGCACTCTTTGTCCAACTTAAATAATCTTAAAAGTGCAAACAGATTCGCAGTTCCGCCTGTTTTTGGCAATTCTCCGCCAATAACTCCGCTGTCTGTTGGAGCACCGGCTAAACGCTTTCTTATCGTTTCCAAATCGTCTGTTAAGTTAATAAAGCTTCCGCTAATTGACTTGCTCATCTTACCTGCCCCCACCAAAGAAGGCACATAGTCTCCTTCGGTTTTGAATCTTTGCGGTTGCGGAAAAGTTTGGCCAAACATGGAATTAAACTTGCGGGCGATTTCTCTGGCAACTTCGATATGCGGCTCTTGATCAATTCCCACCGGCACCAATTCTGCCTTGTAAAGCAAAATATCCGCAGCCATTAAAACCGGATAATACAAAAGCCCCATATTCACATATTTTGGATACTGAATCTTTTTTTCCTTGTAAGTTGGCAAATCCTCAAGACGGGAAACTTGATAAATAGTAGAAAGCAAATAAGCGAGTTCCACATGCTGTAAAACTGTTGACTGAATTTCCAAATGACACTTTTTCGGATCCAATCCTGCAGTAAGATAATCAATAATAATTTCCCTGACGGATTGTTTTAAAGTTTTTGGATCATAGGGAATTGTAATGGTATGCAAGTCAACCACGGAAAAAACACAGTCATAAGAATCTTGTAAGGCTAACATTCCCTTGACTGCTCCAAAATAATTCCCCAGATGCAACCTCCCCGTTGCTCTTATTCCCGAATAAACTCTTTTCATATTTTATATTGTATTTTGTTTGTAATACTTTTGCAATAAAGCCATGGCCAAAATTTCAACCGAATTATAGACAGGTAAAACATATTTTTCTGGAAATATTAAGGGTAATTCTGTACATCCCAGAATAATTGCTTGTGCTCCTCTTTGCTTTAGAGAGTCGCTAACCGATACAAGTTTTTGCCGATCTTGCTCTGCTATTTTGCCCCTTAAAACATTTCTGATTATTTTTTCTAAAAGAGCTTGTTCTTTTCTTTTGGGAATGATCGTGTTTACTCCTTTTATTTTCAAAGCTTTTTGATATAAAGCATACTTTATTGTGGATGGAGTTGCCATTAATCCAACTTTATTTATTCTGTCTCTATTAACTTGTTTTGCCACTTCATTAATCATGGAAATAAATGGAATTTTTGAAACAGATTGAAGCTCCTCAATCAAAATATGAGCAGTGTTACATGCAATTACCAAACATAAAATATCAAAACTATGTAATTGGATTGCCCTACGCTTAAGCATTTCAAATGCTATTTTTCTCTCGGAAATATTGGAAATAAAATCAGGAACTGGGATGGAGTATATAATTATCTCCGGAAAGTCGCAATTATTCTTTGCGCCAAAAATACCTAACTGACATTCTTATCAGCAGGTCATATAAATACGATGAAGCCTGAGGCCCCATTCCGCCCAAAATACCGATAATGCTTTTCTTGTTTTTTAATTTATACATTCTTAAATCTTCCTTCCCGTAATTCTCGTGAACCCCTCGTTACTGTCGCAACACCAACATGCAATTTTCCTGCAATATCATGATGCGAAATACCGCGCTTGAGCATTTTGACAATTTGCAATCTATTAGAAATCTCCAAAAGTTCTTTTGGCGTCAGGATCCCTTGCAAAAAATCATACATTTCCTTTCTTGTTTTTATCCCTAAGAACATTTCTGCCAATTCTTCAAGATTCTTATTTAACTTCATCATACTAGTATACAGATATTGAAAGAGTTTGTCAAGTAGTAAGTGCTTAAAAAAAACAGACAATGGGGTTAAATTCTTTACCCTAACCAATTCCTCTTTAATTCTTGGAATTTATCTTCTAAAATTGACTCTCTTATTTTTTTGACTAAATTATTTATAAAAAACATATTATGGTAACTGGCTAACCTGTAAGCCAAAAGTTCCTGCGCACGGACAAGATGATGGATGTATCCTTTGGTAAAGTTCGTGCAAACATAACAGGAACAGGTCTTGGAAATCGGACCTGCATCTTTAGCAAAGACTACTTTATTTAAATCAATCCTGAATCTGTTTTTTAAATTACCAACCGGAGGATCAACAAAAACAATTCCGTAACGGCCAAAACGGGTAGGGATTACACAATCAAAAGTATCCATTCCCCGCTCGATGACATCAAAAATATCATCGATCTCCCCAATGCCTAACAAATGCCGGGGTTTGTCTTCCGGTAAAAATGGGTAAGACCAATCAACTGCTTCCCGCATTTCTTTTTTACTTTCCCCAACTGCTACTCCGCCAATGGCAATACCGTCAAACGGCAAAGCGGAAATAAATTTTGCCGACTCTTCCCGTAAATCCCGATAAACTCCTCCCTGAATAATTCCGTACAAAGCTTGCTGCCAATTATGATAAAAATTCGAATATCGAATATCGAAATTCGAAACAGTTTTATTGTTTGGATTTTGAACATTTGAATTTGTTTCGGATTTGGTGCTTCGGATTTCGGATTTGAAAGCAGCTAAACTTCTTAGTGCCCATTTATGCGTTCTTTCCATTGCTTCTTTCGTATAATCATGGTCCGAAGGCTGAGGCGCGCATTCGTCAAATGCCAGAATTATATCCGCTCCTAGCTTTTTCTGAATTTCTATCGAAATTTCCGGAGTAAAAAAATGCTTGGAACCGTCGATATGAGACCTAAACTCTACCCCGTCTTCCGTAATTTTTACCAAGTTTGCTTCTTCATCCCCTTG
>MFPH01000004.1:0-11172 GCA_001782645.1 Candidatus Levybacteria bacterium RIFCSPLOWO2_12_FULL_37_14
GAAAGCGCTAATAAAGGTGGTATGAGGGTACGCGCATTATCAAAAAGTAAAATTGAAAAAGCAATAATGTATCTACCCATTGGTGGATGTTCATGCACAATATTGATAGGATTAACTCCCCGTAAAAATGCTCCTCCAACAAATGCTTCAAAAGTGTCGTCAGGCATAATGCCCGGATTCTCTTTCTTTACATATTGAGACGAGTAATACGAAGACTCTAAATAATTATATATTTTTGAATACCCCTTAGAGAAAAAGCTGGCTCTTTGACTATATAACACTGATATCGGCTGGATAAGAATTATAGAAACCAATATGACGCAAAAAAAACCATATAAAAATTTCCTTAACTTTTCATTTTTCATTTTTCATTTTTCATTTTTAATTTTTCTTGCATTTCCCATAATCTGGCGTAAGTAACAAAAATACTAAATGATTGATACATGCTCTCTATCAGCCCAACTGTTCCAACTTTCCAACCACCCTGCCTTATATAAGAATCCAGAAAAGCTGTAACCATGACACGAGGAAATCTCCACCAAGTCATTTTGGGATGACCATTTTTATAACGCAACTCCGCTTCAATTTTCGACCACTCAATTGTTTTTTTAACCATCGAAGAAAGATCCCTGTGTGTATAATGAAAAAGATATCCATCAAGCTCTCCGATTTCACCCTTAACATTTGGACTCTCATGAAGCTGTCCATACCATTCTTTTAGAGAATCTTTTTTAAACAATCTTTCCAAACGTTCTACATAAGGCCACTCATTCTGCTTTGCAGAACCAAAATAAAAATTCTTTCTCTTTATACGAAACCCCACGTTTTTGTTTGTTGGATTATTTGTTGATTTGATTATTTCTTCACGAAGCGCAGAAGTTACTCTTTCATCCGCGTCTACATACAAAAGCCATTCTCCCATTGCTTTTTTCATACCCATATTCCTCATATCGGCAAAGTCGTCTGAGGAATATTCAATGACTTTAGCTCCCATTTTCTCTGCGATGTCCCTTGTCCTATCGGAAGAAACATTATCAACAACTACAATCTCCGAACAAAAAGATAACGAATCCAGACAATCTGCAATTAAATTTTCTGCATTTTTCGTAATTACAATTCCTGAAATTTTAATCATACGTTCGACAAGCTCAGTATGACCCTGAACAAAGTTGAAGGGTCATACATTATAGCTTCCCCTTTCCAGTCTCCCAAGATAGAAATCTATGACTCCTCGCTTCTGCCATTGTCTTCCCCTTAAAAGCAAAGATAAGCTTTCTCTAAAAAGCGCTAATTTGGAACGAATCGGAGCATATCGAAAACCAAAAAGCAAACGGTTTCTTGTAATATAATAGTCCTGAAGTACGGATCCCGACCCTCCTGCCGATCCGGCATTTTTATGCCAAATTATAGATCCGAACACATAGACAATCTTAAAACCTTTCTTCTTTGCCCTCATGCTTAAATCCGCATCTTCATAATATAAATAATACCTTTCATCAAACATTCCAACCCTGTCAATAGCTTCTTTTGTCAGAAGCATGCAGCAGCCTGTTGCGATTTCTGTTTCTTCGATTTTATCAAATTGCCCTTTGTCTACCACATCTACTCCGCGGTTGTACCCAATGACATTTGCCCAATCCATTTTCCCGCCTGCATACCATAAAACTTTGCCGATTTCATTTTCCGAGTATCTATTCTTATGGTATTCAAATTCAGGCGCGAAATATATCTTGGGAATTAAAATCCCAACATTGCTATTTCTCTCTGCTACGCTCAACAACCCTGTAAGAAAATTTTTGTCTACATACGTATCATTATTTAGAATTAAAATATAGTCTGCGCTATTTTCCAACGCATATTTAATAGTCATATTATGCCCTCCGGAAAATCCCAAATTCCTCTTATTTTCAATAATCTTAACTCCATCGTACTTACTGCTTGATACATAATGCCTAATACTTTCGGCCGAGCCATCGGTTGACGCGTTATCAACAACTACAATGGTCAATTTAAAATTATCCTTTTTTATATTTTTTAGAGATTCTAAGCATTCAAGGGTATTTTTCTTGCCGTTGAAATTTAGAAGGGAAATAACAACATGCTTCATGGCTTAATTTTTCTTAAAATTTTGTGGAAGATTTGCTTTAGGGGGTTTTTGATAAATTTTGCTTCTTCTTTTGAGAACCAGAAAAATAAATCTTTTGAAGCTTTAGCTATTTCTTTCTTTGTCTCAGCTAATATTTCTCCATCATTGATTTGCTTAAAATTATGTTTTTCCCAAATATACGCAAAGACAATGAGATGATAAAAAGCCATAAGCAGAGAAAGCATCAGCCCATGAAATCCATCCCTGTAACCTTCTCTTGCGAAAAAGCGGCTTAAAAATTCCTTAACCGGAAATCGGACAGCATCTCTCCAATCGAAATTATATCCTTTCTTAATTAATTGCTCTGCTTCATTTGGACCATAAATAGTGGATACCTTATTGAGAAACTGGGAAATGCTCTCATAGTTATGATGAACTATATTGTTTTTCATATGACCTACATCACCCTCAACTTTCACCATTTCGTGCACATGCTCTTCCGGAAATTTTCCTTTTCCGTTTCTAAAAAGTCTTAGCTGAGGATCCGGATACCAACCTGCATGCTCTATCCATTTACCAAAAATGATATTTTTTCTGGGAATCCAAAAGCCGTTTATTCCTGATTCATAATTCTTAATTCTTGATTCGATCTCCGCTTTTAGTTCCGGCGTAACTCTTTCATCCGCGTCCAAGCTTAAAATCCAATCACTCGATGCCTTTGAAAAACCAAAATTTTTATTGACATTAAGCATTAGATTATTTGGTCTTGTAAAAATTTTGTCTGTATATTTGCGGGCTATTTCTAAAGTTTTGTCCGTTGAGGAGTTATTTACAACAATAATTTCCTTAATCCAAGATACTGATCTTAGACACTCATCAAGCACTTTTTCTCCACTGAAAACCGAAACTACGACAGAAAGCGTATTCTTCTTATTCATATTTTTATTCCGAATCTCACCAAATCAGCTCTTAGTTCTTTGCCGGAAAGAGCAAATAGGCAAACTAAGTAAACCGATCCTCCTATGAGTATAACAAAAACAAGCGACAGGAAATCTTTTGCAAAAAGATTGGAAAGAATAAAAACCGCTATTGACATTAAGGAGGATGCTCCTAAAGGCTTAATAATGCTAGGTAAAAATTTAAATTTGACAATTTTGTTAACTAAAAAGACCGTATAGATAATCGTTATTGTTACCAAAAAGGAAGCTACGGAAACTCCATTATATCCATAAAAATATATGAAAAGAGGAGTAAATATCCAAATCAAAACAGTCCATATCGCCATAAGTCTCAGTGTAACTTTAACTTTTCCGGTAGCATCAAGTACGTTAACCAAAATTCCCGACAGGGAAGAAACAGCAGCATTAAGGCAAAAAAATACAATGCTGAAAACTGCAGGCTCCCACTTATTATGCCAGTTCGGATAAAATTTTATCAGATAGGGGGAAACGACAATAAGCCCAAAAAGTACAGGAAACATACTTGCGCTGACGAAAAATAAAGATTTCTCAATGGCATTTTTCAAAAACAATAAGTCGTTTTGAGCCCTAGAATATGCGGAAAAAGTTACCTTGGTAACACTATCAACCACATATCGAAATATATAAAACGCGAGTCTTTGCGCAAAACCGATATATCCAATCTGCGTAAATGACAGAAAACGAATAAGTATAACCGTTAAGAGATCGTCTTTAATTGTGCCTAAAACGTTTTTAGCCTGAAACTGAAGCCCATATTTGAGATAATTCAACGACTCTCTGTTTATTCCGATACGGATTTTCCAAGGACTAACAAAATAGTAGAATGGAATTCCTATCAAACCGGACACAAGAAAAGCCCAGCTGAAAGAAGAAATTCCGTAACCGCTAAGAGTTAAGGCAACCAATATCCCATTAAAAATTAAAGATTCGACAATCTGAGGAAAAACCAGTTTGCCAAATTTAAGAGAGCGCTCCAGAAGGATAGATGGAATGGTTTTAAAAGAAGAAAGAAAAATTGTAAAAACTAGAACCAGAAGAAGTTCCTGAGCCTGCGCATTTAGCTTGAAAAAAGCTGCAAATTGTCCAAGAAAAATGAAAACCAAAATAAATATCGAAAGGGTAATTAGCGCCTGAACAGTGAAGCTCGTAGTTATATCTCCCTGCTTTAATTCTTCCTTCTTCTGTATTAGGGCCGCTCCCAAGCCAAAATCTGTAAAAAACGCTATAACTCTCTGAATCGCAATTACCGCAGTATAAATACCTATTTCCGAAGCGCCCAATACGCTTGTTATAACCAAAAAGGAAACAAAAGAAATAATGTTTAAAAAAAATGTTCTAGATATCAAAGTGAAAATGCCGCGTATTGACCTTTTTATTATCAAATCTATATTAAGCTTTTCCATAATTTATCTTATTTTCCAAGGCTGTGTTTGAAGCAATCTCTTTATTGACATTAAATCTCCCCAGATTGTCGATATCAAACGTACTGTTGAACCGGGATTGTCTATCCAATGAACAGGCTCTTCATAAATTTTATAGCCGCTTTTTTCCGCAATTATTAAAAGTTCTCCGTCAAAAAACCATCCATTATCCTTAACTTTTGGAATAAGATCTACAACAACCTTCTTAGTTACTCCTTTAAATCCACACTGAGCGTCGGTAAAATGAGTATGGAAGAAAAATTGTATGAAGAAAAAATTTAAAATTCTTGAGGTTAATTCTCTTATAGGCGTTCTTCCTTCTACCTTTGCCCCTTTCGCAAGCCTTGAGCCAATTGCAATATCATATCCTGATGTAAGTTTTTGGATAATTTTGGGCAAATGAATAAGATCTGTCGAAAGATCCAAATCCATATATACGCAGTAATCACATTTAGACTGACTCCAAACACGCTTTACTGCTCGTCCTCTCCCTTTTTGCTCAAGTCTGAAATATAAGATTTTAGGATTTTTCTTTATTAGAGTAGATGCAATTATGGGGGTATTGTCTGTTGAGGCATTATCGGCAATCGTAATATGCCAATCATAAGATCCTAGATTTTTATGGCAAAATTTATAAAGAGTCGTAATGTTTTTTTCCAACTCTTTTTCTTCATTATAAACAGGAATTGTTACCTCAACGCTTGATTTTTGCATACTTAAAGATTATACCAATAATCAAAGCTAAAACGCCAATAAGTGAGACTCCGTTTGAAGTCTTCTCTAGAGTAGTTTCTTTAAACGGAATAGGATTCTTCGCTATATCCTTTTCTGATTTGGGTTTCCTGAAATTAGGAGGTAAATATTCATCTGAAATTTTTGAAACAGTCCACTTAAGAGTATTTTCATTTGTATAATCGGCTGCAGTTCTTGAAAGGATAGTCTGCGGAATAAAAAGTTTTAGATTAAAGAATAAGAGAAAAAATACCAATGGCAGTGCGATTAAATAAGACTTTATGATAAATTGTCTTGACAAAGAAATTACAGATCCCGCAAGCAAAGAAGAAAAGAAAGACGCAAGTATCAAAAATCTCCATGGATATTGAAAAAAAGCCATTGTCGGAATTGCTTCCCAGATAGGTTTTGATGCTTCAAGCATAAAAAAAGCTGATATAAAAAATCCCAAGAAGGAGAGGAAGATGATTGCCCCAGCTTTGCTTTCCCTTATTCTTTTGAAACAAAGCATAAGAATAAATGCCGCTATGGATACCAAAATGTGAAGCTTGCCGATTTTGAAAGAAAGTCCGTCGGTGCATCCGTCAACTGAGCCTCCGAATCCCCATAAACTATTCCAAAGTTGATTTATGCAAACAAAATGGTCACGAAAATCTGCTCCGCCACCAATCTGAGATAGCACATTTGTATTCTTCATCTCAAGCAGTGCGGGAACCCAATAAAAAGCAGAAAGAGCTAATCCTAAAATAAGAATTAATGATGAGGAATTAAGTACGAATGATTTTTTATTTTTAAAAGCACTATAACAATTTAACAATATAACAATTAATAAGAATGGCGTAATCATCATTGCTGTCAAATTATGTGAAAGGATTAATCCTGCAAATCCGATTGTTCCTATTAGAATATTTCTTTTATAAATTCCTAAAAATGCTAAGGGTATAAACGCGTATGCCCAAAATTCCGCGACATCGCCTCGGACATAAATATCAACCGCATGGAAAGGCGCATAAAGATAAAATAGGCCGGAAACTATCCCGCCAAGTTCCCCAAAAAATTTTCTTGCTAAGAAATACATGAAGATACCCGCTAAAATAACACCTAAAGCCATCATTAATTTTGTCCCAATTAGGGCATCAAACCCTAAAAACATAAAAGCGCTGCCCACATAATAAGACAGGGGTGCATAAAAATTAAAAATTGGATACCCATATCCATACCCCAAATCAGGCACAGAACGTACGGGAAAAACGCCATTCTGAAGCACTTTTTTCATCTCAAAAACTCTGGCAACCTGAACATCATCATGCATTGGAAAAAAGCCTGAAATAAAGAAAGGCTGAATTGCCCAAAAAGACAAAATTAAAACTACAAATAAACCGTAATATTTTTTCATGTTTCAACGATCTTAAAAGCTGTTTTTCCATCAGGGAATTCTATTATTTTTATGATATGCGCGCTATCGGGAATCTCATCGGGCGTACCGATAAGAAGCGTCTTTCCGAGATTAATGTCTTTTGAATATTCAATATTTTTAAATG
Source organism: Candidatus Levybacteria bacterium RIFCSPLOWO2_12_FULL_37_14 (assembly GCA_001782645.1). Taxonomy (GTDB): domain Bacteria; phylum Patescibacteriota; class Microgenomatia; order Levybacterales; family UBA12049; genus GWB1-37-8. The sequence continues at coordinate 6,761 of MFPH01000004.1, forward strand.
TATATTTTCCGATTACCCGTTTGAATCTGTCGGTTTCACCGTTTTTATTATAATCCCAATTCCTTTGATACCAAAGCGGATCTATTTTATTGTAAAAAAGATAATAAATGTAAGGCTGATCATAAAAATAAGTCATGATAACTCTGTCAAATTTCGCCTCATTTTCCTTTGCATAACTTAAGGCCTCTTTATATCCATATTGCCAAAAATAACCATACTCAATTGGCGTATGCACATAATATTGATGAAAATAATAAGCCACATTAATCATGAAGCAAATCAAAATAATCAATATTATTGCCGTTCTCATGAATATTTTTTTCAATAGCATTATTTTCTCCCAAAAAAATACTATGCCTACTGCGGCAAAAATATGAAATCCCAAAATCATTCCGATTGCTCTTACGGGATGAGGGGTGCCTGTTGTGAGCGAGGCCGGAATCGGAAAAAGTAAAAAAGATGCAAAAAGAATTAAAATAAAACGATTATGTTTTTTAAGCAAATAATATATGCCCGCAACTATGAAAGGCAAATCCCAAAGATAGAGCATTCCTACATTAACAGCATGATGTTGCACCCATCCGTCCCCATGAATAAATAAGAAATCAGGATTAAAGTGATCCAGATACCCTTTTGCAGCTGCAAGAGTATATGCAACTCGCCTATTATGAAATAATGTGCCGATATAGTCATTATTATTTCTATCATAATCAATTCTTTTAATTGAAGGGTTAATAACTTTTACGTCGGAAAAAATAGTTACCATAGATAGTCGGGCGCCAGTTCCGGTCCCTGTTCTTAAAAAGCTATTCCAAATTGGAAAGGATAAAAGAAGAAGTATCGCTAAAGAAATTACCGCCTGTTTTTTAAAATTCAAAATTCCTTTCCAAAAGACAACTAAAAATGCCAGGAGAAATAACGGAACAAAAAGACGGAAACTGTGATATGAATATAAACTTAACAAAAATGAAATGCTTGAGAAATAAAAAAAGTTCCCATGCCTAAGTGATTTGAGCAGAAACAGAAAGCCGGTAATAAAGAAAAAAAGTCCGATATTTCCTTCGAAGGCAGCTCTGGAAAACTGCAAATGCCAAGGAGAAATCGCTAAAAAAAACGCCGACATAAGGGCTATTGGCTCCCGATATCTCCTGTCCCATTTTTGCAGCAACTCTTTTACTAAGAAGTAAATTGCCAAAACAGACAATACTCCTATTATCGCCGAAGGAACACGCACCGCAAGCTCATTAAGTCCAAATATCTTAATAAAGGGAACTGTTAAATAAGTATATAAAGCAGGCTTATAATCGTCAAAGGATCGGATACTTAGGGGAAATTTATTGCCGTATTCATCCGCGCCCGTCTGGAGAATCGAATATGCATTATAACCCATGCTTACCTCATCCCAATCAAGACTGGGGGGATTAATTCCTAATTGGTAGAAACGCAAAAACAAAGCAATTATAACAATTGCGCCAAGCACGAAAAATCTCCATTGATTTTTTTTCATAATTATCATTTTCTTAAACAAAAATACAACGGCAATGACATAAATTAAGTAATTTTTGTTTAATTAATTTTTATAAATCTTCCACACCGTATGCAAAGGCTCTCCTACTTGAATTATTGATTTTATAGGTTCAACCGCAACTTCTTTGTAGCAATCGGGAATAACATACAGGGTGCTTGGAGGCAAATAAATTTTTGGGTCAAATGGCTTATTGCCTGTATCTATGCAATTACCGATAAAATAAATATTTTTTAATATCTTACTCTTATATGCAGCCTGAACTGAATATGGGTCTTCACGATTAAAAAGCGCATATTGCATAAGCAATCCGCCCTCATTAGCAATATAAACTTGTTTATATTTGTCTTTCTCTTGCGCAATGTACTCGCTAACATCTCTGGAGCTTCTCAACCATGCCTCTGCGCCATAGATGCCATATCGATAATGATATTGATATAGATATTCCAATATTAGAAATGCATACAGGAGAACAAAAGCGCTTATAAAAACGACCGAGTAGGTTTTTTTCATTTCCCTAAATTTTATACATATTTCATATATTCCGCATCCTGCAATAATAGAAAGGAATGGCAGCATCATTATGCTTCGCATTCCATATGATTTATCAACGGTAATTACTGATGGAATGGGGGCAATCAGAAGGCCAAGAATAAGAAAATTTCTTAATTTTTTTATACGCAAAATATATACAATGCCAAAAAGCAGTAAGGGAAGTTCTATGATATACATCACTCCTCTATGGCCAATCCCAAAAATCTCCTCATTATCTCCGGTTTCACCATATAGAAAAAGGAACTGTGGCGAGAATGCTTCAAGATAATTTTCCCGCATTATGCGCAAAAAGGTTAAGACTTTATTGCTTAATATATTCCGCAATACGGGCTGAGCGGAATTATAAGCTCGCTCCGTATTAACTACGCTTGAAATTGTGCTTATATTTTTAACCAGAAGAACATTTTGTCTATTTACATTTTGAGAATAAACAACATAAAAGAAAGATAATATTATTAAAATTATTCCTGTTATGAAAATAAAAACTTCTTTTTTCCTCCCCATGATTTGATTTCTAAAAATAAGTAACAATGCGGGAATAAATAAAAGCATAAATATCTTTGTCCCATGATAACTATAAAAACCCAAAAGGAAAGCAGGCAATGACCAGTTAATATTTCCTCTATCTTTCTTTTTAAGAAATACGTATATACCAAGTAAATAAAAAAACAAGGCTAATATTCCATCATATGAAACACGGCTAAATTGTAAATGCCAAGGAGAAACAGAAAGAACAAATGCCGCAGACAACGCAATGTAATAATTATTAGTTATTTTTTTTGCAATTAGAAATATTAAGAAAATTTCCGCTATACCAATTAATGCAAACGGTAAACGTGCTGTAAAAAGTGAAAGACCCAATATTCCAACAAAAGGAGACATAATGTAAACTGCTACAGGCGAGAAAGAATTGAAGAGATTAAAAGATATTGGAAGAAAATTTCCAGCAATGTCTTTAGAGGTTATAGCAATTGAGTATGCATTATAGATATAAGCTACTTCATCATTCGTTGATCCTGACGGAATAGAACCCAATTGCCAAAAACGCAAAAAAATTCCAATTAAAACTATTAGAGCTAAAATAATGTAGGTTGTTAATTTTTTATCCAGCACCGATTCGGTGCTGGATTTATTTAAAATATTAATCATAAATAATCCTAAAAGCCCTTGCCCCATCCTCCCGAATTATAAAAGTTTTCTTTTTGCTATTTAAAATTTCACTATCTAAGCAGGTTCCATTGTCTACATACATTAACTTTCCTTTGGGAAATCTACTGTCTTTATTTACGGAAGGACAATCTTGCGGAACAAAGAAAAATTTACCAAAACCTCCATATTCTTTATCTTTCGGAGACCCTTCTTTTTGATAAATTACAGGATTAAATTTTGAATAAAACAAAATCAAAGGATAAATTCCTCCCTGAAACTTAGATACAACAATAGTGTCGTATTTGCTGTAATTCTCATTAACTACTTTCATCATTTTTGAAAATCCGTTATTTCTGTACCAATTATTATGTACTGTTGCATTTATAAAATATTGGTGACCAAAATATGAAATGTTTCCTAAAAATAAAAATACACTTAATATTACAAAAAATAATTTCTTTTTATGAAAAAGGTTCATTGCATTAATAAAGCCAATAGCAACAATAATTTCCAAAACCGGCACCATGGTAATTGACCTGTTCACATTGGGAATATCATCCATCGTAATTCCGCCAACAATAGGAGCAATTATCAGCCACAGTATTGGTAATTTATGAATTCTACTCTTGCTCTTAAGTATTGCGTATACTCCAAAAAGAAGAAACGGCAATTCAATAATGTACATCAGTCCCATTCGCGGAACGCTATACCAAATCGGCAAACCTCCTTTTGTAAACAGAAAATCTCCTGAAAAATAATGCAGATAATTATCTAAAAAAATCCGCCCATAATTCGTGATTTTATTGTGAAATATCCTTGAAGAGTATCCAAAAGAATGCGCCAGTCCATCTTCCTGAAGTTCTTGCGATATAAAAAACTTCGTTTCAAAATTATTAAAAATATTTACCTGACTATATCTCCCTGTTCCTCCATTCACGAAAAAAACCAAATAAAAAACAAGACCGCTCAGAAAAATAAATACTAACAGCATTTTTATTCGGATAAGCTTTACTTCTTTTTTCCAGAATGGAAAAAGAAAAGTTGCGAACACAAGGAATGCTAATGGAACAAATATGCGAGGGGTATGGTAAAAAAAGTAACTAATTGAGACAAAGATTGTCCCCAAAATAATAAATTTATTTTTATTTTCCGTTAGGCCCTGCAGCAACAAAGAGAAACCAAG
>MFPH01000004.1:11209-11313 GCA_001782645.1 Candidatus Levybacteria bacterium RIFCSPLOWO2_12_FULL_37_14
GCGCGAGATATAACAATATGCCATGGAGAAACAGCGATCAATAATGCAGCTAATAAACCTACGGTTTTGCTTCTAAATATAACGTTCGCTAGGAAAAATACCGA
>MFPH01000005.1 GCA_001782645.1 Candidatus Levybacteria bacterium RIFCSPLOWO2_12_FULL_37_14
CTTACGGATACCCTGCAGCCACAATTTGATAGGGACCGTAAAGGTAAAATTCAATACGATACAGATTGGTGTAAAAATGAAAAATTCTATACAACTGATACTTCAAGACCTGCCTGGAGATTGATTACAAAAGATGTAATTCCTGATTCCTTAAATCATAATTATCTTCAGCAAGCAGAGGATATTGTTAAATATCTCAAAGGTACTGTCTTTAAGGGCCGCAGTATCCCCACAGATTATCAAGAAGCAATAGCGGAGTTTGAAAAGCAAAAGAGAGGTATTGAAAAAAACTTATTAAGCAATTGGAAAGATTCTGCCAATAAATTAGCAGGACTTAAACTTACTCAAATGACCAGACAGACTTTCGTTGAACAGCATTATGGCTGGCTGGTTTATTTTCAAAACAGGAACGAGAGATTACTTGAAGACAAATATAATTGGACCGGTTCGCGGGCGTCTGATGGCCGCCTTGTGGGCGTTGGTGGCTCCGCTGCCGGTGGTGCGTACGTGGTCGACTGGGAGCCTGACGGCTCGGATGATGACATCGGCGTCGTCCTTTCTCGGTAGTTTCAGTTAGTTTTTGTATCTTTGATTCCTTAGCGCTTGTTCCCGCGAAGCGGGCCGATAGAAATTTTTCTACTCTGTCAACCAAAACAATATTGAATTTTGCAATTCCTGTTTAAATTTATAGCTATTAGCGTGAACTAAAAAACCATAATATGATTGTATTGTTTGATTTAAAGACTCTTCGGTGATTTTCCCCGATTTAAATTGTTCAATTTTTTCTTTTATCTTCTTCAGCAGCCTTCTTTTTGTTTTGGTTCTAGGCAAGATGTGTTTGGGGAAAACGATATAGCCTAAAAAATCTATTCCGCTTGAAAATTTGCCAAAGATTATCTTTTTCGGGTGCAATTCTAAGTCTAACTCCTGAATTAAAAATTTCCGTATAGGTTCAATTAAATTCAAAAGGTAAGTTTTATCATGTGAAATAAAAGCGAAATCGTCAGCATAACGTAAATAATATTTAACTTTCAGTTTATGTTTAATATATTGATCAAATTCATTCATATAGACATTGGAAAAGAATTGTGATGTAAGATTGCCTATGGGAATACCCTTCTTATTAGCTGGATCTCTAGTTTTATCCGAATGAAAACTAGTGATAATTTTTCCAAGAAGATTCAGAAAATCTTGATCTTTAATCCTTTCTGCAAAAATCTTTAATAAAATTTCGTGATTAACACCTGCGAAAAACTTTTTGATATCGCATTTTAATACCCAACAAATCCGTGTATTGTTTAAGCTTTCCTTAATAGCCATCTTTTGTAAAGCGAGTACGCCCCTATGGGTTCCTTTATCTTTACGGCAGGCATAGGAATGATGGATAAAGGTGGGCTCAAAAATTTTTTCTAAAATATCACTAACAATGTGATGAACGATTCTATCGATAACGCTTGCTTTGTGTATAGTTCTAGGTTTCGGATCGTGAACAAAAAATTGTGAATAGCCACCAGGCAAATACGTTTTATTTTCAAGTTTTTTCTGTAATTCCTTAAGATTATTTTCCTTATCCTCTCCAAATCCAATAACGTCTTTCTTTGTTCTCTTCCCTTTTAAGAATTCCTGAAATCCACGAAAAATGTTTTGCTTTGTGATAAGCTTAGAGCATAAATTATGCCAGACTTTCATACATCATGGCAGGATACACCAATATTTACGAAAACGTACGAGCTTTATAAAAACTTTTATTCTAATCTTTCTTCTTTTCCGAGAAAAGACCGCTATACGCTAGGACAAAAATGCGAGAAAATTTTATTGGAACTTTTAGAAAAAATTATTTTAGCAAGCAATATTTCAAAGCAAGAGAAGCTTCCGGTCTTAAGAGAAGCGAGTGTAAAAGTTGATTTATTAAGAGTTTTTTTCAAATTAGGTAAAGATTTAAAAATTATAGAAAATATAAAATATATCGAACTGGAAAATTCGATTACTGAGATAGGAAAGATGGTCGGAGGGTGGATTAAAGCTTCAAATAGTTAATTTGTGCTATTCTTACAATTGATTCTTTTTGCAATCCGGAATTTTGGTTGGCATGTTCAATCAAAAGTGTGAGGAGAAAAGAAATATGAAACTACTTGCTCTTTTCTGGTGTAGTTTTGCTACCAAATAATATACAAAGAAGGAACATTCTGTTTCTTCTTGGTGAAAAAGAGGGAAAGGAGCAACAAAAGCAGACGTCTGATGGCAACCTTGTGAACGTTGGTAACTCCGATACTGATGGTGCGAACGTGAACAACTGGAAGCCTGACAACTCGAATGATAACATCGGCGTCGTCCTTTCTCGAAAGTTTCGTAAATTAATTAAAGGCTCCTTGCAAAAGAGAGCCTTTATTGAAGACAGCGGATAACAAGAGGTATAATACAAAGTATGTGGCAGAGAATAAAGAATCTTTATCATCTTGGAATTGCAATAATTGCTAACGCTTGGTTTAAATTTCCTTCGAAAAAGTTAACTGTAATAGGCGTGACCGGTACGGATGGCAAAACAACATCAACCAGCCTGATTTATTATATTCTGTATAGTGCAGGCTTCAATGTCTCAATGATTAGTAGTGTTGGAGCAATAATCGGCGGGAAAAATTACGATGTAGGCTTTCACGTTACTACGCCTTCCTCTTTTGCAATCCAAAGATTTATAAAAAAGGCGGTAGATTCAGGATCAAAATTCCTTGTTCTGGAAACCACATCACACGCTTTGGATCAATATCGAGTTTTTGGAATTAAATTTGATGTTGGAGTTTTAACTAACGTGACACATGAGCATTTGGATTACCATAAAACCTATGAAAATTACGCAAAAGCCAAAGCAAAACTACTAAAAATGAGCAGGATTGCTGTTGTCAATAAAGATGACAAATCTTTTCCTCTGCTAAATTCAAAATTCAAAATTCAAAATTCAAAAATAAGAACTTATGGAATGAGTTCTGGTTCCGACATTAATCCAAAAACATTTCCTTTTAAATCTAACCTCATCGGAGAATTTAATAAATACAATATTTTGGCCGCGGTTGCCGCATGTAAAACTCTTGGGATAGAAGACAATCAAATAAGAAGGGGCATTGAAAGTTTTGAGCCGCCAAAAGGAAGAGAAGACATTGTTTATGAAAAAGATTTTACAGTTATGATTGATTTTGCCCATACCCCTAACGCAATTGACCAGATTCTTAAATCTGTTAGAACATTTGCTAAAGGTAAGATTATTCATGTTTTCGGTTCTGCCGGAGCAAGAGATACAACAAAAAGATCATTAATGGGAGAAATGTCTTCAAAGTATGCAGACATTATTATTTTGACAGCTGAAGACCCAAGAAAAGAATCGGTTGAAAAGATTAACCATGACATTGAATCAGGAATTAAGAATAATGAATTAAGAATTAAGAATCGGACATTAATAAAAATTGAAGACAGAAGAAAAGCGATTGAAAGCGCAATTAAGATTGCACGAAAAGGAGATTTAGTTCTTATTACAGGAAAATCACATGAAAAATCCATGAATTATGGACAAGGTGAGGAGCCATGGGATGAATATGGTGTCGTACGGGACGCCCTTCGGCTTCGCTCGGAGTAAACTAAGTATGAATAAGATTAAAAGCATCCATTTCGTGGGAATTAAGGGGGTCGGAATGACGCCTTTGGCGATTATTGCAAAAGAAGCCGAAATAAAAGTATCGGGATCCGATACTGCAGACGAATTTATTACGGACGTAGTGCTCAAAAAAGCCGGAATAATTCCTCTTGTCGGTTTTTCAAAAACTCACATATTAAATCCCGATCTTGTTATTACAACCGGAGCGCATGGAGGATTTAGCAATCCCGAAGTTCTAGAGGCAAAAAGAAAAAACATAAAAGTTATCACTCAAGGAGAAGCTGTAGGGATTTTCATGGGTGGGGAAATTTTTGGGAGGAAATTTTTTGGCATTTCTATAACCGGAACTCACGGAAAAACTACTACAACCGCAATGATTGCCAGTTTACTTAAGACGAATAATTTTGACCCTTCTTTCCTAATCGGAACAGCGAATGCGGAATCTTTGGGCGCACCGGGCCATTACGGTAAGGGAAAATTTTTTGTTGCAGAAGCAGATGAATATATGACAGAACCCACTTTTGATAAAACTATAAAACATATGTGGCAGCACCCAAAAATTGCGGTAATTACCAATATTGAATTTGATCACCCTGATGCGTATAGCTCCTTGGATGATACACGGGAAAAATTTCTCAAATTTGCCAATCAATTGCCGGAAGATGGAGTTTTAATTACTTGGGGAGACGATCCGCAAGTAAGGAAATTGCTTACAGAGTATAAGGGTAAAAAAATAACATACGGTTCTGCAAAGCAGAATGATTATATCGTTGACGAGGTTTTGAAAAATGTTACCCTGTCAGTTTTTGGAGCACACAATAGATTGAATGCGGCTGCGGCTTTTGTAGTAGGTTTGAAAATTGGTTTGTTACCGGAACAAATAAACAAAGGATTGGAGAAATTTACAGGTTCAAAAAGGCGATCCGAGTTTATCGGTACACTTATGAGCGGAGCACAGTTATTTGATGATTACGCGCACCATCCCACAGAAATTCAAAAAGCCTTAAAAGCATTCAGAGAAAAATTTCCAAATTCTAAAATTGTCTGTATTTTCCAACCGCATACCTATTCCAGAACAAAATCATTGTTCGAACAATTTAGTGATTCGTTTAAGGATGTTGATATCGTTATTTTGACCAATATATATTCATCTTTACGCGAAAAACCGGATCCAACTGTTTCCATGGAAAATTTGGCCACAAAAATTGGAAAAAAAGCTTTATTTATACCGAAATTAAACGATGTGATAAAATACATCAATAATCAAAGCTATGGGCATAATGTTGTTCTTATTACCATGGGCGCGGGAGATGTATATAAAATAAGTGAAGAATTAAGAATTAAGAATTAAGAATTATGAGCAGAATAATAGTAAATGGAGGGAAAAGGTTGATGGGGACGATTGGAGTTTCAGGGGCAAAAAATGTTGCCTTGAAAGCCATGGTTGCCGCATGCCTGACAGATCAAGAAGTGATAGTAAAAAACGTTCCTCTTATTTCAGACTTTATGGTAATGGTTGAAATAATCCGCGAGTTGGGCGGGGTGGTTAAAATCATCGATCATACAGCTCATATTCATATGAAAGAGTTTAAAAAAGAAAAAATATCTTTGGAAGAAGCAGCTAAAATTCGAACATCTGCTATGTTCTTGTCGCCTCTTTTGGCTCGAATGGACAAGGCGATTATTCCAAATCCCGGCGGATGCCGGATCGGAGCGCGTCCGATAGACAGAACCATAAAGGGGCTTGAAAAAATGGGATACTTAGTGTCCTACAACAGTGATGATGGATTTTTCTACCTCAAAAAAGAAAGTAACTTTAAAAACAAAGAAGTTGTTTATAAATTCGAAAAAAGCACTCATACCGGTACGGAAACACTTATCATGATCAGCACGCTGATAAATGGTGCCAGAATAACTCTTGAAAATTGCGCAGCAGAACCCGAAATCGATGAATTGATAAATCTTCTGAATCAAATGGGCGCCAAAATTTTAAGAACAAAAGAACGCACAATAGTTATTCAGGGCGTTGAGAAGCTAACCGGAACCGAATTTACAATCGGCCCGGATAGAAATGAAATTGTTACTCTCGCAATTGCAGCAATTATTACCAAAGGCGACGTTCTAGTTAAAGGCGCACAAAGCGTTGATTTGTCGCCATTTATTCAAAGATTGGAATTAGCTGGAGGAGGGGTGGAGCAAGGAGAAGAAGGAGTAAGATTCTTTTACAAGGGAAAGTTGACATGTGTTGATGTACAGACTTCAAATTACCCCGGATTCATGACAGATTGGCAAGGTCCATGGGCAATATTAATGACTCAGGCAAAAGGTGTGGCTCAAATTCACGAAACAGTATACGAAAATAGATTTGGATATGTTGGGGAGTTAAAAAAAATGGGAGCGAATATAGACTTATTTAATCCGGACATTAAAGATCCGGAAAAAATTTACAATTTTAATTTATCCGACAATAACCCTTCTTATTTTCATGCGATCAAAATTCAAGGTCCAACAAAATTGCATAATGGAGTAGTTGAAGTGTCAGATTTGCGGGCTGGAGCGACTTTAGTATTGGCAGCTTTATCTGCAGTTGGAGAAAGCGTAATTTTCGGAGCAGAGCATTTAGATAGGGGATATGAAAAGTTAGAAGAACGACTTAGAACATTGGGTGCAAGCATAAAAAGAGTTAGAGAATAATTTTAGATGAAAAAAATCGCAGCAATAATTTTAGCGGCAGGCAAAGGCAAGAGAATGAGTTCAAGAAAGATAAATAAAGTAGTTATTTCTTTGGGCAATAAGCAGATGATTCTTCACGCTATAGATAGACTCAAAGAGCTATTCATAACTCCAATTATCGTTGTTGTCGGATTTGCTAAAGAATCAGTTATAAAAGTTTTGAAAGACAGTGTTGTTTTTGCACATCAGAGTAAAAGACTTGGTACCGCGCATGCAGTTCTGTGTGCTTTGAAAAAACTTCCAAAAGATATCGATACGGTTTTAGTTTTTAACGGTGATGATTCTGCATTCTACACAAAAGATATAATACAAAATCTCATTAGATCTCATTTGGAGAAAAATACAGCTTTATCTTTTTTGACAATAACAGTTGATAATCCAACAGGGCTAGGAAGAGTCATTAGAGATAGTAATGACAGAATAGCAGGAATTGTGGAGGAAAAAGATGCAACAAGTAACGAGAAGAAAATCAAAGAAATAAATCCGGCATGCTATATCTTTAAGGTTTCTTTTTTGAGACAATATTTAAAGAAAGTTAAGAAAAGTCCGATAAGCGGAGAATATTATTTGACATCTTTAATAGATATTGCTATAAAAAATAAGGAAAGATTAGGGGCAGTAACGGGTGGGAAAATATTGTGGAGAGGAATAAATACTCCGCAAGAACTTGAGGAAGCAGAAAAATTGCTTTGCGCATCAGATAATTAATTATGGATAACTTTAAAACAGAAAAATTTTTTGATCTTTCTACTTTTGCATACAGAGATATTTTTAATGATACGAATTACGTATGGGAAGCACTACCTAAAATAAAAGAATATATAGAAATGCAATTCAAAAGCGGTCAGCTCAAGGCCAATTACAAGGATAAAGACGATGTTTATATAGGGGAAGGGACAATAATTCAAGAAGGAGTAGTCATTGTGGGGCCCGCAATCATAGGAAAGTATGCTCTTCTGGGGCATGGCAGCTATATTCGCGAGAACTGTATGGTAGGTAATAACGTACAGCTTGGACATGCTGTCGAGGTTAAAGGCTCAATTTTTCTAGACGATTCCAAAGTCGCTCATCTCAATTACGTTGGGGATAGTATCGTTGGGGGTAAGGTAAATATTTCGGGTGGGGCAATGTTAGCAAATTACAGACTGGATAAAAAATCCATTATGGTTATTGCCGGAGAGGATAAAATCGAAACAGGTTTGGAAAAATTTGGTTCGATTGTAGGAGACAGATCGAATATTGGAGTAAATTCGGTTCTTAATCCTGGGACAGTTTTGGGAAAAAATACCGTTGTTTATCCTCTCGTCTGCGTGAAAGGGGTGCACAAAGATAATGAAGTTATCAAGTAAAAAACCCATTGTGCTTTTCGACATCGATTACACTCTTTTCGATACAGCTTTATTCAAACAAAGTGGACTTTCGATGCATAAGATCTATGCGGAAGTAACGCAAACCTTAGATGGTCTTAATAATTTTGCAACGCTTGGCATTTTTTCCAAAGGCGAAACACAATTTCAAAAAACCAAACTTGAAAAAACCGGAATGGCTAAATTTTTCAAAGAAGAAAATGTTCACATATTTGATAATAAAGACGCAAATTTAATAAAAATAATAGATAAATACAAAGGTCTTAAGATATTTATTATTGATGATAAATTGGAGATATTATATTCAGCCAAAATGTATATGGATCAACTTTTTACAATTTGGGTAAAAAGAGGTTGGTATGCGGAAAATCAAAAAGCAATTCCTGATTTTATCCCTGATGCGGAGGTTGAAAATCTTTCAGATGTTGTTAGAATAGTAAAGTCTAATGTGTAATCTATGTGTGGTATATTTGGTTACGTTGGAAATAAGCAGCAAGCAGCAGATATTGTTTTGGAGGGATTAAAACTCCTTGAATATAGGGGTTATGACTCTTGGGGAATTGCTGTAAAGCAAGGAAAAAAATTAGTTTATGAAAAACATGTTGGGAAAATTGGGGACGCAAAAATAAATTTACCTCAAAGTGCACTAGGCATCGGGCATACAAGGTGGGCAACTCATGGGGGAGTGACAGAGAAAAATGCTCATCCTCATATGGATTGTACAAAAACAATCGCAGTTGTTCACAATGGAATTGTGGAGAATTTTCAGGAATTAAAAGAAGAACTTATCGAGAAAGGTCATAAATTTATTTCGGAAACCGACACGGAAGTTATCCCTCATCTGGTTGAAGAAAATCTTAAGCATGAGGGCTTTTCTTCTTCGGTTAGAGATGCATTTAATCTTCTCAAGGGTTTGAATGCGGTTGTTATTGCAAATGCAGTGTCCAAAGAGATAGTCGCGGCTAAGACAGGCTCCCCTCTTATTTGCGGCATTGGAGATGAAGAATTGCTTGTCGCCTCAGACGCCAGTGCCATCGTCAAACATACAAAAAAAGTCATCTTCTTAAAAGACAACGAGATGGTAATTATGGGGAAGGATGTCCAGCTTTTATCTCTTCCGGAAGGAAAAAAATTGGAAGTGAAGCCAGAAAGAATTACTTGGAGTTTTGAAATTTCAACCAAAGGAGACTTTTCGGACTTCATGATTAAAGAGATTCACGAGCAGCCAAATGTAATCCGGAATATTGCTGAAAATTATTCAAGTCAAGTTGAAAAATTAGCAAAAGATGTTCAAAGAGCAAAAGGAACATTCTTTATCGGAGCAGGCACTGCATCATACGCGGCTTTGGCAGGAACTTACATGTTTTCAAAAATTGCGAAGAAGCATATAAATACCTCTGTAGCATCAGAATTTAATTATTTGGAAGATTTTTTGACGAAAGACAGTCTTATTATTGCTCTTTCGCAAAGTGGGGAGACTATCGACGTGGTTGAGCCTTTGATCCGTGCAAAAGAAAAGGGATGTAAGATTATCGCAATAACCAACACTTTAGGCTCCACAATTTACAGAATGGCAGATTGCAATATGCTTCTTAACGCCGGACCGGAAAAGGCAGTAGCATCGACAAAAGCATATATTGCGAAAGTTTCGGTCATATTGATGCTGGCGTATTCTCTTGTTGGGCAAATAGAAAAAGCCAGAAATATTCTTCTTAAAACTGCGGATGAGATACGAAGATTACTTTCAAAAAAAACAGTTGATCAAATTAAAACGATCGCTAAAGCTTTAAGTAAAACAAAAAATATTTATGCAATAGGTCGAGGAGCTTCTTATTCTTCAGCTTTGGAGGCAGCCTTGAAAATCAAAGAAGTCTCTTATGTGCCAACGGAGGGACTTGCTGGAGGAGAATTAAAGCATGGAACAATTGCGTTAATCAGTAAGGGTACTCCCTGCATAGTATTTGCGCCACAGGATGAAACTTACGGGTCAATAATCTCAAATGCAATTGAAATTAAATCAAGAGGAGGAATGATTATTGGAATCGGATTTAAAAAAGAAGAAGTTTTTGATCATTTCATAGAAGTTAAAGATGTTGATTCCGGATCTTATATGGCTCAGGTTGTTGTGGCTCAACTTTTGGCATACAACATGGCAATTGAATTAAGGCTGGATCCGGACAAGCCACGAAACCTCGCCAAGTCCGTTACGGTAAAATAAGTTTGTCCGGCGGATCCCCTTTGGATTTTGTTTGTT
>MFPH01000006.1 GCA_001782645.1 Candidatus Levybacteria bacterium RIFCSPLOWO2_12_FULL_37_14
AATCCGCCGCTGTCGGTAATAGTCGGCCCGTTCCAGGACATGAATTTTGCCAAACCGCCAAAATCTTTTATTAAATTTTCTCCCGGACGAAGATGGAGATGATAAGTGTTGCCAACAAGAACCTGAACGCCTGTTTCTTGCAAATCTTTTGGGCCTAAGCCCTTAACGGTGGCTTGTGTCCCAACCGCCACAAAGCTTGGCGTTTCAATAACCCCATGAGCAGTTGTAATTTTTCCCACTCGAGCTTTTGATTTTTTATCTTTTTTGAGAATTTCAAATTTAAACTTAAAATCTTGTATTTTATTCATTGGGATTTATTTAGAAATTAGGAATTAGAAATTAGAAATTTCATTAATGGCTTTTTTGAACTGTTCTCCTCGGTCTTTATAGTCCTTGAATGTTCCAAAACTGGCTGATGCCGGAGACAATAGGCAGATTTTTCCGGGTTTAGTTTCCGCAGCTGCAATTTTCACCGCCTGTTCCATCGTGATCACATCAAATTTTTCCGGCCGGTTTGCTTCCGATGTAGCTTTGCGTATTTCCTCCCAAATCCTTTTTCCGCTGGGCGCAAATAATATTAAAGTTTTTATTTGCCCTTTATTTAAATATTCTCCGATTCCTGAATAATCAAGTCCGCGGTCATAACCTCCCGCAATCAGAGTTTCCGTGTCAGGAAGTGTTTTCAAAGCCTGAATTACCGCCTCCGGCACTGTTGCCAGTGAGTCATTATAAAAAATGACACCATTCTTCTCACCAACAAATTCCAAGCGGTGCTCCAATCCTCTAAATTTTTCCAAAACTTTCGCAATGTTTTGATTCGAAACACCAGCGAGCTTTGCAACACAAATTGAAGCGCAAACATTTTCCAAATTATGTTTGCCCAAAAGTTTTATTTTTTCAACATTAATAATTTTTTCAGTCTTACCATCGCGGTTCATCCAAATAGCTTGCTTATTTACGAAGCATCCATTCCCCACTTCTCTTTCGCGGCTAGTTCTAAAAATTTTCGCAATCGTATAAATGTCAGATTCATGACTTGCAGGATAATCTTTATTGATAATTGCAGTATCTTGAGTATTTTGAAATCTCAAAATATTTCTTTTCGCATCAATATACGCTTCTTGAGTTTTATGATAATTTAAATGCTCATTGGTTATCATGAGAACAACTGCAATATAGGGGCTAACTTTTAAATCATTGAGTTGGTAGCTGGACATTTCTAAAACTGTCCATGAGTTATCATTTAAATTGTCTATGAAATCCAAAGGAGATTGTCCGATATTCCCCCCCAGATAAGCATCCAAGTCTTGAGCTTTCATCATTTCGTAAATTAAGGTTGTTGTTGTACTCTTCCCTTTGGTTCCGGTTATTCCAATTACTTTTCCTTTTGCATTAGACATAAAAATATTTGTCGCAGTTGTGTACGGAATTGTTATTAATTCGGGTACAACACCCGGAGACTTTACTGCAATATCATATTCTTTTTGCTCGCTCAAATAATCAACGCCATCTTTTTGATCAACAATATCAATTTTATTTTCCGGCAGATGTTTTATTAAATATTCATATACGGCATTTCCTTCTATTCCCTTACCAACAATTAAGATTTTTTTGTTTTTTAACCCTAAAAGGGTGCTTTCAGCATTCGCAAGTTTCATAAATTTTGAAGATGTTCTATTAAAATTGTGTCGTTAAATTTTCCTTTTTCTACAATTTTCTTTAGCGCTTCTTTCACTTCTTCCGGCGTACCAACGCACTCAAACGGTTTGAAATTTCTAACACCGATTAATTCTTCAAAAAGCGGAATTAAACTTTTGTCTTCAAATAAGTTTTTTCCAAAAATATTTAAAACTCCTTTTTTGGGCAGAAAAGCCGCCAGACAGATAAAAACAAAAAGGCACTTTGCGCACTCTCCGCACCACTTGCCCGCCGAAGCCTTGGCGAAGGAGGGTCTCGATATCTTGAAATTTTTATTGCAGCTGGAAAAAACTTTAAAATATTTAGGATACTTTACAAACCCTTCAACAACCTGCAACTCAGTCATATTCCTCAAAGGCGATGAATATTCAATGTCCGGAGTAATAAATTTCTTCACATATTTCTTAAAAAGGTTTTCAAACTCTTCGGATTTGCTCCATTGGTGATTAATCATTTGTCCCAAATATTCAACATTTCCATAATTTGCGCTTTTTTCATTCCCAACAACTGCATATTTATAATCAAACAGGGCAGCCATTAAAAGAATTAAAAAAGCGTAATAAACCGATATTGGAATATGTCCATTGTAGGTACCTTTTTCTTTATTTAATTCCAAAAGCTTGGGGTCTATTTGCCGAAATGTATTAATTACGCGCCCGCCGATCATCTTAGCGATTTCAATTTGGATTGGAAAACCGGATGTAACCAGATCGAATTGTTTATTTGATTTCCTTAAAAGCTCTGCCGCAACTATTGAATCCTTGCCTCCTCCAATTCCGACCAAAGAACGGTTCTGCCTGGGAAAAAGGGTCGGACCCTTAGCCTTTTTATTGTTGTATGGAAAATTTATCAATTCTCTGAAATCGATTTTATTTTTGTAATAAAATTCTCCCATCCCCTTGGTATAAACCGTGTTCCAAAATTCTGCCTGCTCGCGAGTTAAAAAATTGTCCTTAATCTCAATTTCCTTCGGACAATAAGCCTTCCAATATGAGACGCCCAGAATCAGCATCAAATTGTCCAGCAAAGATTTAAGGAGCGTCTCAGGAATTTTAAATGCAACCGGGGAAAAAGAGATTTTTTCCGTAAAATCAATGTTTTTCTCGCCCTCGAAGCCAAAATGAAAGAAAATTTCCCCTTTTTCCAGATCGGACTCGTGTCCTTTGAATATAAACTTCATAAAAAGTACCAGGGGTGGGGATCGAACCCACAACCTCAACGTTATGAATGTTGTGCTCCACCATTGAGCTACCCTGGCGCGTGCTAACTATTTTAACATTTTTAATCCCTCAATCCAACCTTTCATCTTCAATAGACAGTCTAAGCTTTCCCTCACATGAATTCTTAAAACTCCATGATAATTAATCGTATTATACTGTTTTTTCCACTTCGAGGTCTGAAAAAAAGGTTTTGTAAATTGATTTAATGGTACTCCAACTGTCTTAACCCAATAATTCTGCGTCTCATTGACTTTATCTTTATATAGATAATTAAGCGTTAATCGTGCGACTAATTCATTCTTATCAATGCCTAAATATTTTTCCAACCAATGAATATAGAATTTAACCATAGCCGGATCGGAATTACAGAAACCCAAGCGATGTTCGTGTCTATTCTTAAATCCTTCTGCCCAATATAGGGATACCCCCGCAATTAAAAAATCCCTAGGGCTTAATTTTCCAATTTCATTTATTCCGATTTTCATTAATTTTTTTTCATTTTTTTCTTTTTTCTCTCTTTGAATTTTCTGAGATCTTATTCTTCCCTTTTGTAAGGCTTTTTGAACGCGATCTCTCAAAGTTAGCACCTGATTTTCTGATAGGACAATATCGTCAATCCAAGTACGAATGGTCGTGCGAGGGACACCTGTATTTTGGAATATTTGACCAAGACTAAAGCCTTTTTGTCTTAAATAACGGACTTTATCCTTTACACCCTGTTTATAATGCATATTTATATTATATTCCTATATATGCATACTGTCAATAAGAAATTTTTGAGATATAACTGCATACAATATCGTATTGACTACAACCTTTCATTCTGATAAGATGCTTTTACGCGCGGGGTAGTGTACAGTGCACGTGAGGCTCAATATGGGCCCTTTTATTAGTAATAATGAAAGAGAACTTAGCTATATCGGTGAAACCCTTCCAAAGTAAAGGACAATACCGAGGGAACTCGCCTAGGCGAGACTCCGTAGAGACTACACGCTAAGCTCCCTATAGGGATGAAGATATAGTCCGACACTCTGGGTAACCAGAGCAACAGATGCATAATCTCACAGGTCGGGCGCAACTCCCGACCCCGCAACATATTTAAGAAAACCGCTATAGCTGCCCATTTATTTGGTTTTTGCTGATATAAAATCTGCAATTAACATATGGTAGAAAATAGAATAAGAGGAGGCTTAAGCTATACGCCAGAGGACCATCGCAAAGCTGGAAGTTCCGGCAGTGGATTTGAACACCTGATTAAAGGTGAATTAAAACCGGCTGTTTCATTTGGCGAACAGATGACTGATGATGCACTTAAGGAATACTATAATCTTCAACTTGGGGGTACTCGCCTATACCTCAGTCTTACTCCAGAGCAACTCGCTAAAATCAACATGGGCGTCGCAAGAAAATTCGAAGCAGATTTACCATACTTGGAAGGCAGAGGGGTTGATACGACGGACGCTAAATTAGTATTTGAACAGCTAAAAAAATAATTTTAACCATTTTTTCCAATTTGGATCATTGTTTTTTTGTACCTCTTGAAAACTGTCTGATTCCTTTGAAATAAGTACCTTTCGTTCTCCTGCTTTAACCATGAAGAGCTTGTCCCGAGCCTCCTTTTCCACAAACTCTTGCGTTTGAGAATACGAAAGAGCAGATTTCAGCCTTTGATTTTCCTGTTTCTGAAAATCTAATTCTTTTTGTGTCTGTGCAGTAAAATCCTTTTTTTGCCAAATTTCATACATTGAACGCGCCAAGCCGTTAATAATAAGAATCAGAATGACTACGGTTATAATAAAGATAACTTTTTTCATCTTGACTTATAGCACTTTTCCTGATATTATAGGCTATCTAAATTTCAAATATTCCAAGTATGAAGGCAATCAACATCAAAAACGCGCACCAAGAGTTCAAGAAATACCTGAGCGAAAACAAGCGCTCTTTATCTACAATTGTAGCATATAGTAAAGATATTGAGCAGCTAGTTAGCTTCTTAAAAGAGCTTTCCAAGGAACATTTTCACGACGTAACCAAGGATGATCTTGAATCCTTTTTGGCTAAGATGACCAAAAACGGATATGCTCCGAAGTCAATTTCAAGAAAACTCAACTCAACCAGAACTTTCTATAGATTCCTTAAAATCAATGAGTATATTACTGATGATCCTTCCCTATTAGTAGCGCATCCAAGATATCAATTAGCAGCTCCTAGAATTTTGACTCCCACAGAATATCGAGCCCTAAGAGACGCTGCGGGAAATGATCATCGCATGTTTGCTGTTATCGAACTCTTGCTTCAAACCGGAATCCGAATCGGAGAATTAGCAGCTCTTAAAATCTCCGACATTCAGAAAGGACAACTGCATATTGCCCCTTACGAAAAACACGTAGAGAGAGTTGTGCCTCTTAATTCCAGAGCTCAAGAAGCGTTAAATCGGTACATAAAAATTAGACCCAAAGCAAATTCGGAACACTTGTTTATTACGAAATCAGGCAAACCATTCTTAATCAGAAATATCCGAACTGCAGTTGAAAGATATTTCCGTTTAGCTGAAGTAAAAAATGCCAAAGTAAATGATTTGCGCCATACTTTTGTATCCCATCATTTAAAGCATGGCGTTTCTTTAATTTTAATTTCCAAAGTCTTGGGACACAAAAGAATTTCTACAACTGAAAGATATCTGGAATATGTGCCGGACCGCACCAAAGAAAACAACCTTCTCACCGAATTGTAGAAATTATGCACGATAGATTTCATCCTTTAGGGAAATATACCCCAGAAGAAGTTTCAAGCCGTTTCAGATACTTCAATACGACTGAAAAAATTCTCTCTTTATGGCAAGAGCCTACAAAGCATGAATTAACCTTGTTGTTTGACAATCCATTCGAAATTGCAGTAATTCGATCCAAAAATAGCGGAGAATGGAAGGCTTTAGGAGGAAGATGGGGTGAGATAGATGATGTACAGAGTGTTGATTGTAATATTATTGCCCATACGCATCAATCTGAAAATGATCCCAATAACTACAGTTTACCAAGTTTAAATGACGTTTTTTTTGCCACCCGTTTTGATGGAAAATGCTTTATAGTTGACATGCGTGGCATATTTTTTTTTACAGGAATAAAGAAACATCCTGAAACCAACAAACCTTGGCGGCCAAAAAAAATTAACGACTTGCTATTGCTCCATGAAGCATTTATATGGACAAGCTTATCTTCGCAAGAATCTTCTGATTTTAATGAAAGTAGAGAAGAAAAATTGTTAAAAATAGAAAGAGAATTTTTGAAAAAAATTGGTGTTATAGTTATTTCTAAGGGGTGGGAAGAATTACCAAATCAAAATCCGCTCAGTAGCTTCGCTAAGGAAGTTTGAGGCGGACGAAGTTTAATTACTGTACATAATACTTGACATTTTAGCGTACATAAGATATAATGACCATATGTTAACTTATCCATTCAATATTATCCCCATAACAAAAGCTAGAAGCGAACTTGGCAATTTGGCAGACCAAGCTACTAAAGACAACTATATTATTTTAACCAAAGACGGAAGTCCAAAAGTCGCCCTTGTTGACATTCAATATTTAACAAGTTTGGAAAATCAGGTAAAAAAAACATATAGAAAAACCTTTATTGATCCAAAACTCCTAAGATATACTAGGGAATTCAGCGACGAGGAAATTAAGGAATGGGAAAAAGAAGATATCCCCTAGAACGTAGAACGTTCTGAAAATGAAGACTGTTTTTGTGGATTCAAGTGTTATTTTTTCTGCCGTTAATTCCCCTACAGGAGGTTCTTCTAAAATTTTTACCTTGAAAAATATAAAATTATTAACCTCAAAAGTTTTTTTAACAGAAACAGAAAGAAATGTAAGAAATAAGCTTAATGATTATCATCTGGAAAGATTTTTTATGCTGGTTGACAAATTGAAGATTCTCAAACAATTACCAAATAATAAATTTATTAAAAAAGCAAAAAAAGTAATAGTAGAAAAAGATAGCATTATCTTGGCAGAAAGTTATAAATCAAAAGCAGATTTTTTAGTAACGCTTGACCGAAAACATTTTTTAACCGATCCTGTAGCTAAATTCCTAAAGCCCCAAAAAGCACTAACCCCAAAAATTCTTATTGAAATAGCTGAAAAAAAATAAATGATTTGAAAGACCGCGCCAAAGAAAATGGTATTCTCACCGAACTCTAAGATTAAGATAAATCCCAATCTTCTTTGATCCACTCTCAAGCTATGATATACTTTAATCTGAATTTACGGGCTCGTAGTTCATCGGCAGAACGTGATCCTTATAAGATCAATGCAGAAGGTCCGACTCCTTCCGAGCCCACTACATTATAATCTGGCTCTTTGGGCGATTACGGCTTCTATTGCGGCTGCGTCTTTTCCGTATTTAAGTCGGCTTAATTCCCTAACTAATTCTGCTACTCTTGGATTAGCTAAGGCTTTTTCTTTATTCAAATCCTTGGTCAAATCCATAGAAAACGGCGTCACCGGCTCTCCTCCAACGATTGTTTTGACATAAGTATTGTACCTTTCCACATTGATTAAATCCGCTTCGGCAAAAACCGGCTGAAATTCATGCTGTAAATAATTTGCGTCGGTTACCCCAACCCTAAAGGAGATTAGGGATCCAACATTTCCAAAGATTGCGTTTTTAACCTCCTCATCCATCTGGCCGATAAATTGATTGGCAACAATTAAATTTAGCTTGTATTTCCGTGCTTCCGAGAGAATCTGGGCAAAATCAGGAGTGGCGAAATTCTGGAACTCATCAACATACAAGAAGAAGTCTTTCCTTAAATCTTTAGCCATATCCTGCCTGCTCATTGCCGCAACAAGAATTTTTGGGACAAGAACAAGACCTAGGAATTGTGAGTTTTCTTCGCCGATTTTTCCTTTGGCTAAATTTATTAGTAGAATTTTTCCTTCATCCATAACTTTTCTGAAATTAAATGAGCTGTCTGACTGTCCGATAATATTCCTAATCATTTTATTAGTAACAAATCTGCCAAATTTAGAAACTATATAATCCAAAACTTCAGACTTATGAAAATCAGATGTTTGGGCAATCTGATCTGTCCAGTAACGCCTGATAATCGGATCCATAACTTTGGGTAAAAGTTCCTGTACGTAATTAGCATCAGTCAAAACACGAACCACCTCGACAAAAGTAGAACCCTGCTCATACATAACGGTTAGCATTGCATTACGGATCGCATGCTCAAACCGGGGTCCGATAATGCCTGTCTTATTAGGATCAAAAAGCTTGTACATAAGCCCAATAATCGAGGAGACAACATAATGCTTCTGCTCTTCGGTTTGGGCTTCCAGCATATTCAGTCCCATTGGACGTGTCGTATCTGACGGGTCAAAAAGAATAACATCTTCTGCCCTTTTTGGCGGAATCATTGGCAAAATATCATCAATTAAATCCCCGTGCGGATCAATAACAGCCAAGCCCTGACCGGACCTAATATCCTGCATGATCATGTCCTTGAGAAACTCTGATTTTCCCGTACCGGTTTTGCCAATAATGTACATGTGTCTCCTTCTGTCATCAATGTCCATGTAAACCGGTTTGGCCAATCCCCGATATGTACTTTTGCCCAAATATAATCCGGAAGTTGGAATGGTTGCGGGCGCAGGAGCCCTTTTGGCATTCATCCAAAATATATTTGGAGTCGTTACGGATTTGTTTGGGAAGTGGTATAGAGTTGCCAACTCTTCGCTGGTCAAAATCGAAGAATCTCCCCACATCGGCAAGTATCTGTAAATGAAATCATTCATAAACATACCCTTAAATCTATGCTTATTTTTTTTAAATGAATTTATGGCTTCAAACTGGCTGTAGATGCTCATGATATTGCCTAGATGAGCTTCTGCAGATTCTTTAGACGCTGAAGAAACGATAATTCTTATTGTAGTTTTAAATCCTGGCTTACTGATTTTATTCTCAATTCCCTCCAACTCTTTTGCATCCGAAGAATATTTGGCTGTTTCCGGATTTGACTCTAGTTTTTTGGTTTTGGCAAGATAACTTCTTCCGTGTTTTTTCCAATTGGAGTCGCCAGGTGTAATCAAAATTTGAATAGCAGCGCCTTCTCCCTCTGTCATTTTGGCGAGAACTGATGTAATCGAAGATAAAGGGTCTGTTGGTAAATCCTTATATACTTTTATTGGCTTGTAATTTTCGGATTTAAGTCTTAAGGACGTAAAAGCAACCTTACCCTCACGTGAAAAGATATTGTACTCATTTCCTATTATCATACCTTCTCTTTTTACGCTATCTACGCTTACAATTTTTATTTCCGCGTCCGGATATGCTCCGTTGATCTGTTTTTCAACCAGATCTTGTAATTTTTTTGGAGTATGTACATAAAAACGGATGTCTCCCGGCATCCCAACTATTTCAAACGACAAATGCGGAGGAGACTTGAAAATCCCTCCTTTACCGATAGCCGAAAGGGAGGAAAATAATTGTTCTGCAGTATCTATTTTAATTTCGTTATCTCGTGGAAGAGCTATTTGCAATAATACCGACTCTAGGGAAACTTGTTCTCTGCCTCTATTTTTATACCAAATGATTAATAACTTTCCCAAAAAGAACAAAACAATACCTAAAACAATTAGGCCAAAAATAAGCACCGCCAAATTTGTTAAGTATGTTATAGCGTTATCAACTGAAAAGTTTTGCATTGTTTTTATCTAACTTTTAAGCCCCAGGCTATTATTTTTCTTATCAAGCCTGCGAGCCATTTTCCGGAATCGTCGTCCTGCCCTGTTTTTAACTTATTCTCCACTTCTTTTTCCGACATCGGCATAGTTACTTTGCCTGAAGGAGAAGTTGAGACGGGAGTATACTGGCCCGCATGGTCAATGAAATCTTTATGTTCATCCGCAATATTGGGTTCGTCTTTTTTTGCTTCAACTCCCAATTCTGCAAGATCTTGATCAATCTGGGGTTGTGCTTCCGAAGGTTTAACAAACTCAGAGACAGGTGCGCTGGCAGGTTCAACTTCTTTGTTGACTGACCCAACCGGCACAATAGGTTGAACTACAGTCTGAGACTGTGTCTGACTTATTGGATTCACCGGAGGTGTATTCTGATTTACAGTTTTAACATTATCATCCATACATTTATGATATCACAAAATAAATACTGCAATAATATACCTAAAGTTAATCCCCTTGAAGATGTTGGATTAAACACTCATTAATCTTCTGTTTGTGTTCTTTTGCGAAGGACAATGTTACGGACATAAATGATTAGGGCGAAAAATTGTCCGAAAATAAATACCGGATCT
>MFPH01000007.1 GCA_001782645.1 Candidatus Levybacteria bacterium RIFCSPLOWO2_12_FULL_37_14
CTCAATAAATTCATCCTGTGTCCCAATCGTCCTAAACTCTTTCGCCCACTTTTGACTTTTGACTTTTGACTTTTGCGCTTCTTTGAAACGTTTATACGCCCATTCATCCCAAATATGCACATTATTGTCGACCAGATATTTAATATTGGAATTGCCCTGCAAAAACCACAAAAGCTCATGAATGATCCCCCGTAAAAAGACTTTTTTGGTGGTTAAAAGCGGAAATCCCTTGGACAAGTCGTAACGGGTTTGCCTGCCAAAAACGCTTTTAAGTGTTATTCCCGAGTTGAATTCTTTCTTCTCATGCCCATTCTCTAAAATATCCTGCAATAAATCCAAATACTGATATTCGCCCTCGCGATAATCATTAATCTTCATGATATTGTTTTTAACTTAATTCCCAACAATTTACAAGAGGTCAAAATACATCAGCTTATCCCCTACTATTGTTTTATTTTGCCCGGGATTGTCATTGCCAAATGCTTTCCCAAGACGTCCAACAGCGCTTTGGCATGGTCTTTGGACATGCCTATTCTGGCGACTATCTGCTGATTTTTGTCGTCAATAGATTGCGCTACGTTAAAAACAATTCCGTAATTATTGGACGTTATGAATACGGAATCCGTATACAAAATCTGCACCTTATCCGCTGCTAAATTGATATTCACTCCCTGCGGCTGATCTTTAATATTTACTTTTTTTTGATCCATTATTCATTCACCTCCTCTCGCCCACCGAAACTTCTTTGTCCCCCGTAGTTTTAACGAAGGCGAAAGTAAAAGCGGGTTTTATCCATATAGACTACTGTGGGAACCGATTGCGATAAAAAGTATTTCCTCAGAGCTTTTTTTATAAATTGCCCGCAAGTCTCCTCCTATATTTATACTTCTGCATCCTTCATATTCGCCTTTTAAGGCGTGATTGTTAAGAGTAGGATAAAATTCGTCTTGAAGAAAGATATTACTTCTTTCCTTAAATTTATTCTTTTGCGATTTAGTTAATTTATCAAACTGCTTTTTAAAGTTTCTATGCGACCTAATTATCATTTGGAGTCGAGGTATTTATTCCATTCCTCAGCACTATGGAAAGGACCATCTATGTTTCTATTATGCTTAATGTCTTCTTCCACACGACCGATGAGTCTTTCAAGCTCAGGAGTCATCCTGGGGGTATCAGAAAAAATCACTTCCCGTGTTCTGATGAAATTCCTCAATGCTGCATTAATTACATCACTAAGGCTGATTCCGAGCTCCTTTGCAGCCCCTATTGCGTTTTCCTTTACTTCCTTGTCTGTTCTAACATTAATAACTGTTGCTTGCATAATACACAAAGTATATACAATGTATTTACGATTGTCAAGTACTATTTTCTCTGATCAACCAACCCACCACTATAATTCGTTTCATAGATTTGCTTGTTACTTTCACTTATTGTTTCTTTACCTACAAAATCGTTAATATCTCCCTGCCAAACATTTTCATACTTAAACTTTCCATCTTCCAAGCTTTTAGGACCTCTTGCAGGAAAATCATTCGGCATTTGCGAAAGCGCTTTTCTTAAAGTTGGTATTGCTAAATTACCATCCGTTAAATCAACTCCGTAATAAATCATCATCCAATAAGGTTTTCCTTTATAAAAAACAACCTCTCGTCCACCAAAGGGTTCTCCACCAAACCAATTGTCATGAAATTTGAAATCTCCAGATTCATATCTCGTAGAATAAGAGCCATCAGCCTCTTTTGTCGTAGTAGTTTCTCCTGAAGCATATCCTTCCTTTTTGGCTTTGATTAAAAAAGTCTTTAACGCATCTTTATTCATAGTGTTTATTTTCTTATCCATAGTATTTATTTTATATTATTTTAATCTCTTGGGGCAAACACAAAAATTTTATACATAATTCGTCTCTACAATAACAAAGTTCCCCTGCCAATGCAAGAATATTTCAATAAAATGCTATAATTTAAGTACGTAAATGAACTGTAAATTTTTTCTCAGTTATCTTAAAAAAATAAATGTAAAAGATCCAAAAAAACTTACCTTTAGACAAAAACGGTTAATATTTATATATTCAATTGCTGATTTCAAGAGGTTAAAAATTTCAATTTACAGATTAGCAGAAATAGCTAGCTATCTCTGGCGTAGTCTTACTGGAATGGAAAAAGCTAAAACCGAACTCGGCAGTATTTTGCTAGACTGTTTGGAGTTTACGTCTTACAGCTCACCTAAAACCAAAGACGATAAGGAAAATTTTGAATATTATATGAAGAAAATAATGAAATATTACGATAGGAACAAAGAGCTAATTGACTCTAACTATTTTTGATTAAGCCAATTTCATACTTGTTTTTCTTTACGCTGGTTAAACTTAATCCATAAATTCTTAAAATAAGGAAGAGTTAGAGTTGATAGTAAAAAGCCAATTGAGGGAACGATTGCGTTAAGCCAGGGATTTTCAATTTGTATCGCGTTTAAATAAAACCCAATTGCAAGATAGGTAAAAATTACCAAAAGGCCTCGCCTTGTAGAGCTTGTCTCCCAATCCTTGTCCTTTTCGACTCTCTTATTTCTTTCCTTTAGCATGTTTATTTCCTTCTCCAAGTCTTCAGTACTCATACATAATACTTGCTACCTAATACTTGATACAACGCTAAACCTGTTTTTCTTTTTTCTTTGTCGTGACTCTGCCGCCTTGCCATTGGCCGCGGTAAAGATTGCCGCCGCCTTTGACTTCATTAAATTGAATGTGTACGAAACGCGCGCCCATTTCAATTTCCGCCGTAATTGGTCCTTCATTTTTTAGACCAAAAATCAGCCCTCCGCAATATCCCGGCGGCACATTTCCGGTTCGGAGAAATAAACCTGAACGATAAGTGGTTGAGCGAGGAGTAATCGAAGCGGTTAAGTTATTCGGCATGTTGACCGACTCAATTGTCTTAACCAGAAGAAAATCTCCCGGTTTAATTAAAATTTTCCCCTTTTGGACATCTGATTTTTTTATGCGGCCGCTGTTTTTTTTCAGACCACTATATTTAGCAACCAGTTCGATTTCTGCAGTTTTGCGATGAGTTTCCCCCAAAAAAGCCTTTCCTGAAATTTTGTAAACTTCTCCAAGGCGCAAATCAAATCCAGCTCCTTCAGGGTTGGTCAGTTCTCTTTCCGACAAGCCCTCAACGAGTTTTTTGGTTTTAACTAATTTTAATAAAAGTTTAGGTCCGAGTATCATAATATTTCTCCTCCGCATGTCATCCTGAACTCGTTTCAGAATCTCGTTCTTTGGAAGATACCGAAACAAGTTCGGCATGACAAGAATGCTACAATGACAACCTTGAAATTATCCTCTTCGTTACTTCTTCAACCGATCCTTCTCCATTAATTATGATAATCTCTTTGTCAAATTTCGTACTTAGCCAATTATATCCTTCAATGACTTTCCTAAGTTTTTCTTTGTCTTCGTAAATTTCTAAAATGTCATCTTTTTTTCTAATTCTTGATATGGCTGCTTCTAAAGGAATTTTTAGGTAAAATGTATAATCCGGCACTATAAAACGGTGGTACATCGAGAGAATTGAATAAACAACCAGCATAAAATCAGCTTCTTTATAATTATATTGTCCGCCGGTTCTGTCCAAAATTCCATAAACAATAGCTGACCAAAAACATCTGTCTGAGACAACAACATCTCCTCTTTTTAAGGCAGGGATAATTACTTCTTCTTGACTTAACACCCTATCTGTTGCGAATAGATATTGAAGAGAAAGTGTGGACATTTTTAATTTTCTGTTTAAAACTTTTTGGACAATATCGCCAATTACTCCAGTTTTCCGCGGCTCGCGGGCCTGAATTACCGTTTTGCCTTTTGTTCTGAAATATTCTGCAAGTTTCTCAGCCTGCGTAGTTTTTCCGCTTCCATCAATTCCCTCAACAGCAATATATTTTCCTTTATATGGATTCTTCTTAAGATCAATGTCAAACTCAACGTGATACTTCATAAAAACTTTTCCATCATAACACAAGGAAATAAAATTTGAAATATGATAATATAGTACTTTATAGCCCTGAATTTATTATGGTTCACGAGCTGGAAGTGCCATTTTCTCTATCAAGGAATCGTCCGGACACATTCGTTGCCACTCGAAATTCGCCATTAATAAAAGATCTGGCGGCCGAAACAATGGGGCAAATGATTTTGACTGCAGCGGAAAAAATTACCACGGCAATAGAACCTATTTTACCTGCTGGTTTTGAAAAGACATTCCTGAGTGAGATAGTGAAAAAACATACCAAAATATTAATTTTCTCTAATCATCAAAGTCACGCAGACCTTTTATCAGTAGCAAAAGTTTCCAAACTCTTAACTGAAATGGCGAATAAAGTTTTGCCCGAAGAAAATAAATCTCCTGGTTATCAATTAATAATTGCATCTTCACTCGCAGAGGGAGAACAAGGCGCATTATTACAAAAGTGTATAAATCAACTGACAGCTGATTTTATCCCAAACTATTACCTATCGACCATAGAATATATGCGGCCGAAAGATGCGGCGATGTACAACGCAAGATTAAGAACGGAAGGAAAAGCAATGAATAGATTGCAGCTGAAAGCCTTCCGCGATGCGAAAAACGTAAAATTTGGATTCCAATTGGCCAGAGGAATCAAGAACAACAAGGGAACCATCATATTTCCATCTGCCAGCGTTCAGGAAGGAAGAAGAAAAGAGAATGGAGAGATATTCGGACTAACAGAGATCGATTCAAATTCCGTAAAACTTAACAGAACAATAAAGATGGCAATGAAGATACATCCCTTAAGCGAAATGCCTTTAATACTATTCATGATTACCCACGGAGGATTTAATGTACTGAATCCTGACACTTTATCTCTAACTCCTGAAGCTCTTGCTGTCGCTAGGAATAGTGGTCCAGCAAATTTAATTCAGGTCAAATTGTCCTTGCCTAAAAGATTTGGCGTTATTGCTAACGAGATCAGAAATAAAGGAGAACGAGTTAATTCGAAGACTATAAACGAATATGTATCAAGGACTTTCGCTGAATTATTACCTCCGGAAGGACAGGGATTTTACCGCAAAGCTTAAATCTATTTTTTGTCCTGGTGGATGCGGGACTCAATCGGGCCGTTCTGAAAAACGTATTTTGCCTGCTTCTTCTTGACATAAGGAACGTCTGCAACGCTGGAAAGTTCTTCAAATGTCATCGCGCAAATCCTCATTCCGCAGGTAAGTGAAATCGCCATTCTGCCCAAATTTCCAAGCTCCAAAACCGGTTTACCATCCCAACCCGGATCAAAAATAGAAGCAGTTGAATGAACAACCAACCCCAGTCTTCCCAAAGAAGACCTTCCCTCAAGTCTGCCCATTAAATCAGGCGCAATTTTCACCCTTTCCAATGTTACCGCCAAGACAAAATCTCCGGGCTGAATAATAAATTTCTCGCCTTTTTTAATCTTCACTTCTTTGGTAATTTCATTGCTGTAGTCCTTTTTCGAAGGATCAATGTAGGCATTTTTACTGTACTCAAAAATTCTGAAGGTGGCTCCCAATCGAAGGTCAATGGAACAAGAACCAAGCTGTTCGCTAAAATCGGGTTTTGGTGTAATAGCAATTCTGCCTTGCAGAAGCGCTTTTTTTATATCCCTATCCGATAGTACCATACTGCAAAGCAGTATAACATTATTATTTTATTGTTTCAATCATTCTGCAATGCAAAACTTAATTCTGTTTTGCAGAACCCTTTTTCCACTGAACATTTTTCAGGAAAGGGCCGTATAAATCTTCTTCGGGCGAAATACAAAGTTCTTTTAATTCTTTTTGGGTCGGATTTCTGTCTTGAAATTCGACAAAAGGTAAATCACTAATAATTGCCATCGGGGTCTGTTCCGCGCCCTCTCCCATCACAACCGCGGCAGCACCGGCAAGACTATCGACAATGCTCAATTTTTCAAATACAAATTTTCTTTCAAACAAATCTCTTTTGCCAATATAATCTTTTAAAGGCTTGAATCCACTGTAGCTAAGGGCAACCGATGTCACTCCCCACCTAAGCGGTGATGTTTTGCTGTCGGTAATAATCACACCGACATTTTTAAGCTTAAATCTTTTCTTAAGATATTCACGGATTTTATTTGCGGATTCTTGCGGATTTTTCGGCCACAAAATGTAATAACCATTGCCATTTGATTCATCAATCCCCGCTGTTGCAGCCAGCATATTACGAGTAATGGTAAAACTTACATTGTACGGATTCTCATCGCGGGGTAAATAAAATTGTGACTCTTGTTTTATCAATTCATCTTTCTTCGCCTCGCCGAAGCCTTTGGCGGAGGCGGGATCAGCCTCTTCCATTTTCACTAAGCGCCCCTCGGTGATGGAAACTATTTTTGAAGTAATCGCCAGAATTGATCCTTCCTCAAGTTTCGGTAGATACTTATTCAAAACCGCAAATAAATCCTTATCATTTTTAGTAATTTTATGGGTCTTAATAGGGAAAACTTTCATATGTCACCAATATACTGGCATCTTGGTATTTATTTCTTAAAGTTCTTCTGCAATCCATCCTGAGCCTGCTTGCCCTAAGTTTACCGAATGGACAGAACGGGTGACAAAAACCGGGAAAATCTGTAAGTCATTTTGGATTAATGTCCCTATAATTTTTACAGCTTTTAGAACATCTTTTTTGTGCTGCTCATCTTCAACCGGATTTCCCGCACATTCTGCGTGTCCGTGCACAATAATCCCTTTGGAATGGTGTTTCTCCAGGGAAATTAAGATCTTTTTCTTGAGAGAATCAAGCAAGCTCCGATCAACATTTTCTTTACTTAATAAACCAACTAAACCTGCTTCCGTAATCGTATCCGCGTACTTAGCGCCGAATTTTTTCTGCCCAAAGACCAAAACAGGTTCTTGCACCCGCCCATCCATACAACCAACACTGGTAAAAAAACTTTCCCCCGCTTGCGACATAAGCATGATAATACAGCAAATAAAAATTTTTCGCAATTGCGAAAACTCTGTATAATCTGTATAATTATAGGCCTATGACGTACGGTGAAGGATTACGCCTAGAAATTACAAAATTTGCAGAGAATATCGTGATAACACCTGCTAGTCTCCTGGAAGATAACCATAGCAAAGAGGGGGATGAACTTAGAAGACAACGATCTGCCAATAAAGCAGCAACCGAATTATATGCATTGGATGCCTGTGGAGACGCGAGAGGATTATATCCCCTACCCGAAAAGTCGGTATCGTTAAGATCGATCGCGGCCGGAGGTTCCAAAGAAGATAAAATCATTAAAGACGGCGGAGTAAAATTTGTCGTCGTTGCCAGCCACTTCGATGGTGAGATTTTTGAATCAGGTAAAATGCCAACCGGCTGTGGAGGTTTGGGAGCAAAAGACAAAGCCTTAAAAGATAAGAAGCCTGCGGCCATAAAAGGGATATCATATTATATAGATAATAATATCAGTCATCCTGACCCCCTAATCCAGGCACTACTTTCTGCAAATAAAATTACTAGAGATACAGGCAAACCCTCTTTGGCCGTTGCTCAAAATCACAGAATTGGAAAAATATTTCCAGTCGGAGCATTTATGCCAGGGGAAGTTCCAACCTTTGCCGTCAATACGATCGATTTGTTCTCGAAATATAACCCTCAAAACATCTACGAAAAAGGAATACCCGAACTCAAAAAAAAGGATATTCCCGATGTATTTAGTGAATTTTTGGCAGCGAGCGAAGCTCAGGTGAAAGACTTGTTGCTTAATTATCCCAATTTAAAAGAGATGCTGAAAGTTCAAAATCCAAGAATGATTGTCTTGTCAACGGAAATAATTTCCGCAAAAGTCAGATATCCAAAAATCGCAAGTTTTCCGGGAATTTTGTTTAAGCTCCACCTTCCCAGATTCAAAGACCAAAACGGAAAACTAGGAGTTAAGCCTGAAATACTTGAAGAAATTTGCAATCAAGTAGAATATCCAGTACAACACGCCGTTGATAATTTCGGAAAACCAAACGAAGCTTTCTCTAAAACAGATCGACTTTTGATTGAAACCGAGGATATAACATTATCTAGAGACATTGCGACAAAACTTGCAGAAGAAGAATGGATGAAAAAGTGGATGACCCTCAAGGATCATCAAGTATTAATAGCTCAAACTCAGGAAGGAATTTCACAGATCATTGAGGAATTTAGGCAGTAATCCCCTTTCTGTTGATCGGGATGGAATCGGATAGAATTACAACTAGTGTATAATCTAATCATGGAAGATATTCCTACAGAAATTCAGAAAAGCCCATTTCGTGTCCGAAAGGGATTGGAAATTTCAAGGTTTGATATTAAAAAACCCACAGTTGAAGGACTTGAAAAACTACCCCCTACCCCTTGCGTCATCGCAACAACTCATTTATCAGATATTGATATTTTTGAAATTGCAACTATTGTTGCCAATCGAAGAAAGGTTGGAGTAGCAAGTGAGGCAACCAATTTTACTGTCCCGCTTTTCCAACCATATTTGGCAGTAGTTGGAAAGGAAAATTTCTTTCCCATGGTTAATGCCCCCTATCAAGACGGCAAAACAGCACTCAGCCTTAGATTTGATGATCTAAAAAAAATGAAAGAAGGAATTAAAAATGACGGAAGAACAATGATAGTTGCGGGACATAATCCCACACGCAGCTGGAAACTTGCGGAGAGTCCCGGCATGACGGGTGTCATTTTAGCTCATATGGCAGACGTCCCGTTAGTTCCTGTTGCTCTTGACATAGATTCAAAAACTGCGATTGGCCAATCAACAGATATCCCAACAAGAATAAAAAATTTTATAATGTTTAAAAGGCCGAATTCAAAAGTTATTTTTGGTGAACCAATGAATTTAGCTAAAATTCCAGAAGATAAACTACAATTGGCAATAAACCTTTATAGTCCGGATGCACGAAGAGTTATGACGCCGGAACAAATTGCAATAGCAACAGAAACCCTGAAAATACTGCAAGAAGAAGCATCGCAAATTATGGAGGCATTAGCGTCTAAACTGTCCCCCGAAAAAAGAGGAAAATGGGGTAAAAATCTCAAGGAGAAACAAAAGTAGAGGTGTGGATCGGGATGGAATCCCTTCGGCTTCGCTCAGGATAAACTTTTTTCACAAATTATCAAGTTCAAGCCTGGATTTTGAGCTTTGCCTGTGTTAAACTTTACAAGTGGCGCGATGGTGAAGCGGTTAACACAGTTGTTTGCAAAACAACCATACGCCGGTTCGAATCCGACTCGCGCCTCCCAACTACGCTCCAATTTTATTGGAGCTCCGTAGGGCAGGCCTAGTAGTTGGCTCTCCGAAGCCTTTCCTCCTACGTCGAAGACTTTGGAGGATCAACCGAAACTTTAGTGAAGGTTGAGGCGAAGGAGAGATAATATGTATTACGTTTATATATTAAAGCTGAGGAATAATAAATATTACACAGGCTCAACGTCAGACCTTATAGGGAGAATCAAAAAGCATAATTCAGGTAATGTAATTTCTACTAAGGCATTTAAGCCAGTAAGATTAATTTACTATTCTGCTTTTGAATATAAAAATAAAGCTTTATTGTTTGAGAAATATTTAAAAACAGGATCAGGGATAGGTTTTAGAAATAAAAGGTTTATTTAAATATTGCAAATATGGTCAGTCCTGAATACGAAAAAAAAGGACACA
>MFPH01000008.1:0-2315 GCA_001782645.1 Candidatus Levybacteria bacterium RIFCSPLOWO2_12_FULL_37_14
GATTTAGATTTGCTAGTTCCCAATAAATATCCTCCAATTGCAATTGAGACGCCAACTGAAACGATGGCAAAACCGTACGCAATAATTTTAAGAAAGCTTAAATTATTTGAAGCTTTAGCCTCCTCCTGGCTTGGGACTGGTGGAACTTGCTGATTTTGATTATCCATCTTCAAATTGTCTCAATTTTCCGGGACGATGTCAATTTTTTCGATTTGCACTCCCTTTTCCGTATCTTTGATGTTGTAGCCGAGTTTTTTGATTTTATTGCGGACATGGTCTGCCTGAGTATAGCTCCCCTGCTTCCTTAATCCGTTACGCTCTTCAATAAGTAATTGCACTTCTGCAGGAACTACAATTTTTATTGTCTTTTTTTTCTGCTTTGCAGAATCAAAATCTAATCCCAATACTTGATCCATTTTTAGTAAGCTCTCTGCCTTGGCAGAGTCCGGCTGATCAGATTTAATCATTTCCCAAACCACGGACAAAGCTTTGGCCGTATTTAAATCATCATTAATCGCTTCCAGGAATTTTTCCTCATATTCTGCGCAACCAACTTTCGGATCTCTCAATTTTGCCACTTCTTCAATCAAACGTTTGTAGGCGACTTGCGCTGCCTCCAAAGAATCCCAGGTAAAATTCATTTCTTGACGATAATGAGTTTGCAGGTAGAGATAGCGCAAAGCCAACGGATCAAAACCCTTTTTAATCACATCTTCAACTGTCCAAATATTCCCAGTGCTTTTGCTCATTTTGTTTCCGTCAACATGCAGAAAATTATGATGCACCCAATATTTGACGAATTCTTTCCCGGTTGCGCTTTCCGATTGCGCAATTTCATTAGTGTGATGAATTGAGATATGGTCAATTCCGCCGGTGTGAATATCCAAAGTCTCCGTATCCAGACCTTTGATCGCCATTGTGCTACATTCAATGTGCCAACCCGGAAATCCCAAGCCATACGGACTTGCCCATTCCATTTGACGGCGCGACAGAGATGTGTCCTTAGCCAAATCAAATGGTCTTCCATTTGGATAACTGAATTTCCAAAGAGCAAAATCTGTCAGATGTTTTTTGCCCTTAACCATCTCTATCCTTGCCCCTGCTTTTAACTCGTCGACATTTTGACCGGAAAGTTTTGTATAATTGGGAACTTTGGATGTGTCAAAATAGATTCCATCCTCTATCTTATAAGCAAAACCCTTCTGTTCAAGAATCTGAATAAAAACAATTTGTTCTTGAATATAATCAGCTGCGTGCATCAAAATATCCGGACGGGAAATATTTAAAGCGTCCATGGAGTTAAAAAATTGCTTTTCAAATTTTTTCGCAATGTCCCAAACACTCATCCCGAATTTGCGGGCTCCCTTTTCCATCTTGTCTTCACCAGTATCGGAATCCGAAACCAAATGCCCGACATTTGTGATATTCATGGCTTGCTTAACTTTAAAACCATTAAATTCCAAAGCGCGGATTAAAATATCATCACCAACATAACGCCGCATGTGCCCAATGTGCTGATAATCATAAACTGTGGGCCCGCAGGCGTACATATTTACAACCGGCGGATTTAACGGTTTAAATTCTTCAACCTTTTTTGTTAATGTATTAAATAGTCTTAGCATAAAAATCAAAACTCAAAAGTTAAAAGTCAAAAATGCAAGTCAAAACTTAAAACTTTTAAGATATCTCTAAACTTTTGACTTTTTAATTGTAATTTTAAATTTTGCATTTTGAATTTTTAATTTAGTTATCCGGCTGCGCCTCTAAACATTTCTGCTTTGTTTTGCTCTCTTACAACTGCTAGCGGAGGCGGTTTTTTCTCTTCTTTCTTTTGCAAATCCTGCATTTCCTGCTTCTTCTCATTTTCAACTTTCTCTGCCGGCCGTTCTTCTCCGCCAGCTGACGGATTTTTTGGATTAAAAGTCGGGTCATAATAATTTTCTTTATGTAATTGATTCCTAAACTCCATCAATTTCCTCTGTTCTTCCTTGTCCGCCATAGCCTTGGCGTCGGCGGACGGCTTAACGGATGAAACAACTTCTTCCGAAGGATTTTGTTTTACTGTTGAATTTTGATCAGAAGATCCATACAAATCTTTCAGAAATTTTATCCTTTCTTCATCCGATTTCCATTGCGATTGTGGCTTATCCTCTTGAGCCCCATTTTTATCTTGATTTATTACTCCAAGCTGTCCGCCTGCATCCCTGGCCATTTCTTCAGGCAATTTTACAACCTGTTTTGCCGTTTGCTTCACCGTTTGTCCCAGCTGTCCAAGCGTTGATCCTAAAATGGTTGTATCATCCATATTCAAATTT
>MFPH01000008.1:2324-3534 GCA_001782645.1 Candidatus Levybacteria bacterium RIFCSPLOWO2_12_FULL_37_14
TTCAAATTTTAATTGTTTGACAGGCCAAAAGCAATATGATATAACCCTAAGTCATATGGCAGGATCACCAGAAAGATTATCCTCGGGGGTTAGAACCGATATTGCTAAATATTATTCGCGTCTATTGTTCAAGGAAAATGAATCAAGACAAAATAATTACTATTTAATATGTCGCAAATTTGAGAATTTTCCACAGGCAGAAAGGTTTATAGGAAATAATTCCTCCTCTGTTTCGATTCCATCCTCTTTAGCTGAAAGGCTAGGCTTTAATAGGTTAAATTGGAATGTAGCAGAAGCAAGCCCGATGTCTCTATTCGTAATAGGAGAAAATTCAAATAACACCGGAAAAATAAGGAATGCGTCAGCGGTTATTGAAGTTGCATATAGAACAACTATTGGACAGGGGGATCCAAAGGAAACATTTCTACCGACATATCTACGGATAGCCGGCATTGCTAAAGATAGAATTATTGCCGCAACTTATGATCTTGAAGACAACAATCGCCTCGTCAGATTAAACATTTCCCTGCCAGCAAGAGAAACTGTCTCCATCAATGGAGACGACTATTTAAATTCAAGACTCCTTGATCAATTTTGGATAACTATTCCCACAGATAAGAATAATCCCTATAATACCGCGGGATTAATAACACAAGGCATGTGCGATAGGACGGAAACAATAGATCCTGCATTATCAAAGTGGTCCCACAAGATGCTCTCTTTTCAATTGGAAAAGGATAATCATGTTAAAATAGGAAAACCGGAAAGCCCTTCCGACATGAGAAACCTGAATTTTGCATTTAGGCAAATGGGTTATTATATTTTTAGAAAAAACGGCCTGCTTACGGTTGGATTAACTGATGCTGACGCAGAAAGAAAACATCGTGCTCCCTGGGAAATTAACGTTCCTGAATTTCTCCCAAAAGCTCAATAATCGCTTCTGCCTTCCATGGCGCGTTGGAGAGTTAGTTCGTCGGTAGATCTACTATTAATTTCTTAAAAAATGGAACAGTTGTGCAGGAGACTGCGGAAATTTTATTCCTTTTTCCTTAAGTTTTAGATCCAGAATGACCCTTAAGTTTTTACCTTCCTGAATCGCTCCAAATATTTCCTCCGCTTCCGTAAAACTAAATTGAGAAATTATTTTTTGCTTTAGATGGAGTCTATTGATAACATTATCCGTAAGTCCATTAATGTCTTTTTTATAAGC
>MFPH01000008.1:3543-5851 GCA_001782645.1 Candidatus Levybacteria bacterium RIFCSPLOWO2_12_FULL_37_14
GTCCATTAATGTCTTTTTTATAAGCTGTTGCAAACTCCTCTTCAAGAAAAATTTTTGCCGCTAATTCATCATCTATATCTCCACCAAACATATATGCCTTCATTCCTTTATCAAAAAAGCCATAGGAGGGAATTTCTTCTTTATTGACATCGTAGCCTTCTTGTTTTAACTTCGAATACAACCGCGTATGTTGACTGCCTAAAGCAACTAAAATATTTAGGCTATCTCTTCTTTTAATATCCGGATATTCATTCAAAATTTCTTTTATTTTAATCGGCAGCATAGATCTCATATAATCTTCTCGCTCTTTTTCCATCTCAGCTTTCTCTTTTACCCAATCTTTTACTCGCTGAAGCTGATCATCAAAAGATCCATGCACTCTTATAGATTCTTTTTCCCACTTAAAAAACGCTTCTACGTTTTTATGTTCTCTGGGAACATCAATAAAGATAATTGGCTTGTGTGAATTTCTAACCATTTCTAGACTAGCATAAAAATGTTGAGCATCTACCCTCCTAAGACCTTGACTTTGAAATAATTGGGCGGGAGTAATCTCTCCTTCCGAAACCATTCTAAAAGCTTGCAACTGATCATTAGTCCATCCTTCAGCTTCAGGAATATATATATCAGCAACAATAAATTTCTCCCTAATTG
This sequence comes from Candidatus Levybacteria bacterium RIFCSPLOWO2_12_FULL_37_14, assembly GCA_001782645.1. Lineage (GTDB taxonomy): Bacteria > Patescibacteriota > Microgenomatia > Levybacterales > UBA12049 > GWB1-37-8. The sequence goes on from MFPH01000008.1 coordinate 4,198, forward strand.
GCTCGACATCTCTCTCAGTTGCGTGTGGGGCATACAGAATATGTATGGAAATTTTGGGCCATAATTGCTCAGTTTCCTTTGGTAAATCGTTTTTACCGGCTTCCATAATTAATAATCGCTTCGGCCTTCCATGGCGCGTTGGAGAGTTAGCTCGTCGGCGTATTCAATGTCCGCTCCTGTCGGAAGTCCTCTTCCAATCCGCGTAATTTTCAATTTTCCATTTTGCTTGTCCGCCGAAGCTTTAGCGAAGGAGGAAGTTTTTATTTGCTTCGCAATATACATAGCCGTAGCTTCTCCCTCCATAGTTGGGTTCGTCGCCAAGATGATTTCGCTGATTGCCGACCGATCTCCACTGATTCTGTTTAGAAGCTCGTCAATATGAATTTCGTCGGGACCGATATTATTAAGTGGATCTATTTTTCCATGAAGAACATGATACAAACCTTTATATCTGCCGTTTTTCTCTAGAGCCAAAACATCCAACGGCTCCTCCACCACACAAACAATCGATTTATCCCTTTCGGAGTTAGAACAGATACTGCATGGATCACTCTCGTCCACCGCAAAGCAAGTAGAACAAATAATTGTTCCTTTTTTTAGATTCTGCACTGCAGAAGAAAAGCTATCCAATTCACCTTGCGGAGTATGCAGGAGATAAAAAGTTAAGCGTTGGGCTGTTTTTTGTCCTATACCCGGCAATTTCTCAAAAGACTCAATTAAATTCTGTATCGCTTTAGGAATTTTCATAATTTTAACTAATTATTCAATTATCTATTAACGAATTAAAAAATTAACGTATTAAATCCGTTAATTTGTTAACCCGTTAATTTATTGCTTATTAATTGGATTTTATGCTGTTGGCGATCATTTCGCTAACTGACAAGATTTCTAGCTTTGGAAATCTTTTTTCTTCTGGCACAAAAATAGTATCTGCAACATACACTTTTTCAACCATTGAATCTTGCAGAATTTTTGGCGCATTTTCGGAAAAAACGGGATGTGTTGCAAAAACATAAATTTCCTCTGCCCCATTTTTTTTCAAAAGATCCGAAGCTACAGTAATTGTTTTACCACTGGAAATCATATCGTCAACAATAATCGCTTTTTTACCAATTTTTCCTGTGATTTTTTCTGCGGTTACAACCCCTGTTTCCAAATTTCTATTTTTTTCAATAAATCCATAGGGCATATTATTCAACATTCCTGACAAAATTTTAATTCTTCTTACCCCTCCCATGTCAGGAGATACCAAGATTACGGAATCCTTATCCCATCCTTTTTCTTTGATAATTTTTGCAAAAACAGCCAGCGAGGACAAATGAACAACTGGAACATTAAATGCTTCTACTATTTTTGTTGAATGCAAATCTATTGAAATTAGTTTATTTATTCCAAGACTTTTCAAAATTTCGGCAATAACTTTTACCGAGACTGCTTCCCCTTCGCGAAACATGTGATCTTGTCTTTGGTAACCAAAATAAGGAATGACTGCGGTTATAGATTTAGCTCCATTTCTTTTCAGAGCATCCAAGATAAAAAATAACTGCATGTAATTTTCGTCTGTTGGACTGGAAGTTGACTGGACTACAACAACATCTTCATCCAAAACTTTATCCAAAATTCTAATGCGCTTTTCTTTATCGGGAAATACAAA
>MFPH01000009.1 GCA_001782645.1 Candidatus Levybacteria bacterium RIFCSPLOWO2_12_FULL_37_14
AATTTTTGCCCTAAAAACATCTTGAAATTATATATTACATTGACATAAATCTCTAATGGGGTCAATTGTTTGTATTTAATTTTCTTTCTGCTATAGTACCCTTATCAAAAACTAACCTTATAAAAATATGCCTCAGATAAAACCAGATGTAGAAGCATTCGCTAGGATAAAAGTTTTGGGTGTCGGCGGTTCTGGTAAAAACGCCTTAAATCACATGATTAATTCCAAAGTCAAAGGAGTTGATTTTATTGCCGTTAATACCGACTCGCAAGACCTTCACCATTCGCTATCTAAGAAAAAAATACACATTGGCAAAAATTTGACTCGCGGACTTGGAGCCGGGATGAATACGGAATTGGGAAAAAGAGCGGTGGAAGAAACTAAAGAAGAGGTCCAGGAAGCGGTGAAGGGTGCCGATATGGCTTTTATTACTTACGGACTTGGCGGTGGAACTGGCACGGGAGCTGGTCCTATTATTGCCAAAATTGCAAAAGAAATGGGAGCTTTGACTGTGGGAGTTGTGACAAAACCATTTTTCTTTGAAGGTCAGCAAAGAATGAAAATAGCTGAAACCGGTCTAGAGGAATTGCGACAAGCCGTCGATGCTATCATTGTCATCCCAAACGACAGGCTTCTTTCTACAATCGGTAAAGAAACTACGGCAAAAACTGCTTTCGCCATGTGTGATGATGTTTTAAAATCGGCCGTTGAAGGCATCTCCGACCTTATTACCATTCCCGGAATTATTAATATAGATTTCGCTGATATTAAAGCGATCATGACCGATGCCGGTTCGGCTCTGATGGGCATAGGAACGGCTAGTGGCGAAAAAAGGGCGGAGGAAGCGGCAAAAATGGCTATAAATTCCCCTCTTTTGGAGATTTCTATAAATGGAGCGAAGGGGGTTCTCTTTTCTATCGCCGGAGGAGCTGATTTGGGAATGTTTGAAATCCAGGATGCCGCCAAGATAATTACCGAATCTGTTGATCCGAATGCCAAGATTATTTTCGGTACGGTTAATGACGAGAGTTTGAAAAAAGGTGAAGTAAAAATAACTGTCATTGCCTCAAATTTTCCAGAAAATTTTACAAAGAAAACTCTTTTCCAATCAACTCAAGTTATGGGAAACAAGGAGAAAGAGAGTGAGGAAAAAGGTAAAATATTCAATTCTATTCCGACTACCGGATCTGACGATAAAAAGACGGATGAAGACGATGAGTGGGGCGCAGTGCCAGCGTTTTTGCGAAGAAGTAAATTAAAATAGAATAGGGAATAATGAATATTGAATAATGAATCAAGGAAAAATTAAAGATTTTACCGACCTTGATACTTGGAAAATTGCTCATGATTTAGTACTTTCTATTTATAAAACTTCAAAAAAATTCCCTGATTCTGAAAAATTTGGATTAGTCTCACAAATACAAAGAGCTTCTGTTTCAATTACGTCTAATATTGCTGAAGGATTTGGAAGACAATCTTATAGAGAGAAAGTTCAATTTTACTATTTAGCACATGGTTCGCTGATAGAAGTGAAAAATCAATTAATATTAGCTAAAGATTTAGAATACATAAATAATGATTATTTTATAAAAATCTTAGAAAAAATCACACTTAGCCAAAAACTACTTCAGGGCTTAATTAAAACTTCGAAATCATTTATAATGAACAAATCATAATTCATTATTCAATATTCATTATTCTATGATATATGATCTTATTATTATCGGTGGTGGGCCGGCGGGAGTATCTGCTGGTGTTTATGCCGCTAGGAAAAAACTGAAAACTCTGGTGATAGTCCCTGAATTCGGCGGACAAAGTATCGTTTCCGAAGGAGTAGAAAATTGGATAGGCACGGTTAAAATTTCCGGTGTAGATTTGGCAAAAAATTTTAAGGAGCACTTGCTGGCTTATGCTGGAGATTCTGTCACGCTAAACGAGGGTGAGTGGGTTAAAGATATTAAAAAAAATGGCAAGGAGTTTACTATAATTACAGATAAAGAAGAATATCAAAGTAAGACTGTTTTAATAACTACTGGCTCAACACGCCGAAAATTAGAAATTCCCGGAGCAAAGGAGTTTGATAATAAAGGCCTAACTTACTGCGCTTCATGCGATGGCCCCCTGTTTGCAGGACAGGATGTGGTGGTCATTGGCGGAGGAAATGCCGCTTTTGAAACCGTGGCCCAACTTTTGGCCTACTGCAAAAGCGTCACACTTTTAAATAGAACAGACAAGTTCAAAGCCGATGAAATAACCATAAATAAATTGAAAACAAATCCGAATTTCAAAATTATTACAAATGCCATTCCTAAAGAAATTAAGGGCGACAAATTTGTAAAAAGCATTGTTTACGAAAATTTAGCCACAAACACAACCCACGAAATAGAAACTCCTGGAATATTTGTGGAAATCGGTTTACTGCCAACTACTGATTTTGTAAAAAATATTTTAGAGTTAAATAAAATCGGCCAAATCCCCGTTGATCCACGCACCCAACAAACAAAAGTTCCCGGTATTTGGGCGGCAGGAGATTGCACTGATGGACTCTATCACCAAAACAACATCGCTTCAGGAGACGCCGTCAAAGCGCTCGAGGACATATATATAACTCTACATACTAGATAAGAGAAATCGCCTCGGCTTGGTGGTGCTTGATTATCTCTCTCGCAGTACTTGTCGCTTGTTCAGGAGAAGTAGCATGAAATAGAAATTCAAATTCATTTCTCTTGCCATTCCCAGTCTTGTATCTGAGGTCATATTCGCAGTCCATATTGGGGCCATTTATAACATTAATATAAAATGATAATAAAGCAAAGTAAAGTTGTGTCTCTATTGTACCAAGCTCGCACCTATTTCCAAAACAAATGATGTCGCACGCTCCGCGTGCGTGGTGAAGCGAAACTGAAGCGTACGCTCGGAGAAAGCCCCACGCACTGGCGAGTACGCCAGCAACCCCGAAAGAAAAAACACTCCTTGCATTTCTGGTTTGGCGGGGGTGAAATTTTTCTTGAAAAAGGAAAGGGTGTTTTTCTTTCGGGGTTCTGCCCTCCAAGTATTCAGGCAGGTGGCGGAACAATGCGGACGAAGTTTTGGCAAAACTATTTTTTGGGGAAAGGATTTGCCAAAACTTCGGCTGACTTGTTTTTGAATTTGGATGTCGCAAATGGAAAAGGAGGGGTTTGGGGAGGAATTTTCCATTTGCTCCGCTGTTTTCTTTTGGCGAATTTCGGGTAATTGATTCAAATTAAATCAATCCCTTTCTCTTTTTTCGTGCTCAATAATACTCCAGTATGGTTTAGCATAATCATCTCCGCCCATATCTTTTAGTATAGCAATTTGCTCCGAAGAAATTCCCGAGACAAGCTGGTCAAGATACGCCAGAAATTCGTCCCGATTGTTAAGCGAAAATACTTTTGCGGGAAACTCTTTTAGTCTTAGATATGCTGGAGTATTTTGAGGAAATTCTTTTAGCATTGAAGCTGATTCTTTATCTACAAAAAGTGCGTCGCAATATGGTAAATAGCTTGCTATAAACTGAACATCGGCTGTAGATTTCGGAGGATCTTTCTTTCCAAGTGCCGCTCTGCGTGCCCATCCTGCGAACATCACTGAACTGATTCTTATGTATGGTATTTCAAGCAAAGCGTCTATATCATTAAAATACTTAACAATTATTTCAGGCATCTTTTCTTGCGGTATATTTTTCTTTCTAGCAATTCGCATAAGCTCTTCGAAAATATCGTCAGACATGGGAGGCATAAAATCATCTAACTCCATATCATAATCTTCTCCCATAGTCATTTTTTTCATGGCGAGATTTCTTCTCTCGGTAAATTTTTTAGCCGCACTCGTCATTCCTTTCCAAAGGCCTGATGTTTCTTCTTTTACTCTTTCAACAAATCCAAAGCTAGTCTCAGATTGCCATCTAGTCCATGTCTCTCTAAGTTGCTCTTTTGTTATAGCGTTGGTAGTCTGAAGATTTTTTATTTGTCCCGGATATGGATTTCCTCCTACTGATATTCTCAACCCGACTGACCAAGTATGTAAATCTTGCTCGAAAGCAATATATTTTGGATTGAATTCAAATTCAACCTTTTTATTTTCTAACCACCCCTCAAAATGATGAACAATTTGGTTTTTCTCAATTATGAGACTTGGGTAGAGGGTTTTCCCACTAGAAAAATGCTCATAAACTCTTTTCATTAATTTAAAGTCTATATTCCCAACCAACGATTCATCTTTATGGTAAAAACTATCTGGACAAACTATCGCTTGAGATTTTGATGCCAATTCGAGTTTTATAAATAAATTTGTCCAGAAGGGATCGGCTTTAATTTTTGCGTGACTGGGATGCGACTTATCTAATAACTTAATCAAATTACTAATAACAAATTGGTCTAAATATATAATTTTCTTTTTAATGTTTGGAAAGCTAAATCCTTCCTCATGCCCACATTTAATACACTCTCTTGAATATCCTCTTGAACCTCCCATGGGGGTGAACACACCAAAGGCATCTTCAGTTAAACATTCTGTGTTAGGACATTTTTTGTAGGGTCCGGAAATGAAATCACGACGAGATATTTTCATAACTCGTTGTTTTAGTCTTGCTCTTTTTTCATCTTTCTCTAAGCAACATTTTTTATATTTTTTGCCACTTTTGCAGTGGCACTGATCATTTCTTCCTATTTTCATATTGGGGATAACTACTACTTGCATACATTCTATTTATTTTCTATACTAACATTATGATTACGAAAAAGCAAACTCAAGTCCTCAATTTTATAAAGGGCTATATGGCAAAGCATAGTTATGCCCCCTCTCTTGACGAGATCAAGAAGAAGTTTAAGCTCGCTTCTGTATCAACAGCACATTACTACATAAGCAAATTACAAGATGCTGGCTTTTTGAATAAAGAACACAATCAACCTCGTGCTGTTTCGACAATTAAAGCAAAGCAAACGGTTGAAATTCCCATTTTAGGAGCTATTGCCGCCGGACAACCGATTGAGGCAATAGAAATTCCCGACGAGACAATAACAATCACAAGAGATGAAATTGGGAAGCAGGGCAAGCACTATGCTTTGCGTGTGCAAGGTAGCAGTATGATTGATGAGGGTATTTTTGATGGCGACATTGTAGTTATTCGCAAACAAGAAGTAGCAGAAAATGGTCAAACTGTTGTCGCTGTGATTGATGACAACCAAGCAACGCTTAAAAAATTATATCGTGAAAATGGAAAGTTTAGACTACAACCGGCAAACCCGACACTGTTTCCAATTTATCGTAATGAGGTGGAAGTGAGAGGTGTTGTAGTTAAAATAATTCGCAATCTTGAATCACAACTTGATCAAGGGCAATCGAGAGATGAAAAGTATGTGCGTAAAATAGATTATTCGTGGGACTACAGAGGAGAAAAAACAAAATCGCACACGCACGGAATACATACTTATCCAGCGATGTTTATTCCCCAAGTCGGACGAAGACTATTAGAAACTTATAGTAAAGAGGGTGATACAATTTGTGATATTTTTTGTGGCTCTGGTTCAGCTTTAGTTGAAAGTAGATTGATAGGAAGAAATGCCTACGGCATTGATCTTAATCCTTTGGCCATTTTTCTTGCGAAAGCAAAGACAACCCCAATCAATCCTCAAAAATTGACAAGAGAGTATATCGCTCTGCTTGATAGAGTAGGAAAAATTAAAGATAAAGAAATACAAAGACCGGATTTTAAGAATATTGATTTTTGGTTCAAGGATAAAGTAATTGTTAAACTTGCGAAATTAAAGAAAGCGATACGCGAGATAAAAGATGAGACAATCCAGAATTTTTTGATGGTAGCTTTTAGTGAGACAGTTCGCTATTCCTCAAATACAAAGACTGGAGAATTTAAGTTGGTTCGAGTGAAAGCTGACAAACTAGAAAAACATGATCCAGATGTTATTGGTATATTTCGCAAACACGCAGAAAAAAATATCGCAGGAATGACTGATTTTTACAAAGATGCAAAAAAGGATTCTTGGACAAAAATAATATACGGAGACTCTTCAAAAGAGAATGGTATAAAAGCCAATTCTATTGACTGTATTATTACTTCTCCACCATATGGCGATAGCCGTACAACTGTTGCTTATGGACAATTTTCTCGCCTTTCGGCGCAATGGATTGATGTATTCGATGATCCAAATGATGCCTCTGGCGTAGATAATGATCTTCTTGGTGGTAGGGCTACTAAAGATTTAATCCATACGCTCTCATCAGATTATCTAAAAGAATCATTAGAAAAAATTGCGAAACAAGACGAAGCTAGAGCGAGAGATGTATTAAGTTTTAATCTTGGACTGAATGAATGTTTGAAGCAAGCTCATAGAATACTTAAATCCAAAAAATATTTCTGCCTTGTGGTTGGCAATAGGTTGGTAAAACAAGTTAGAATTCCAACGGATTTTATTATCGCTGAATTAGCAGAAAAAATAGGATTTACTTGCGAGGATATTATAGTTCGAAATATCCCAGGCAAAAGAATGCCGATCAAAAACTCCCCGACAAACATTGTCGGTGCTTTAGAAGAAACAATGAACAAAGAAAGTATCGTGGTTTTGCGGAAAAACTAGAGCAACTTAACTTTACTTGAAAAACAGTTATAGAGTTTATTTATTTTTACTCTAAAGCCAGTGCCGTGATTTCTTACGCTTCCATTTGGTCTGTAATACATACGAAAATCAACAACTATTTCATCTTTTTTGACCATTTTTTTGAATAACTCAAAATCAAAGCCACTTAACAAATATGCTTCGCTGAAATGAAAAAATTCTTTTCCCCTAACTTCTTTTGTCTCTGCAAGGACATATACAAGAGCGGGTAGTTTATTACCAAATTTTTTCTCCACAGATTCTATATCCCAATAGATGTTTAGCTTTTTATTTTTCCCTTGCACTCGAATTTTGTCTTTCGCAAGAGCGAGCTTCAAAGATTGATTGTTGTATTTTTTGCATGACAAAGTAGAGTGAAGTTCTTTTAATCTACCATTATCCCTTTTTGAATATCCAAAATTATTAAGCAACATTCTGTCTCTATCTCCGCCCTTTGGAAGAGGTTCAAGAGTAAAAAGTGTCAACATTGATTTTGCATTTTTACGATATGCTTTTAACTCCGCAACCCCATCAATGTCGTGCAAGGGAATATTATTTTCTTTGATATTTAGTAAATCTTCAAGAGTTTTACCAATTCCAGTGTCCCCGACACGATGAGTTTTAACAAAACCTAGTTTCTTAATGCGTATCAATTCTTTTTTAAGTTCAGTTAAGTCCATATTTATTTTATGAAAAAGGAAATGTCTTTTTTGTAGATGACTGCAAATTTCTTCATTTCTGCAACATCAAGCCGTCTCTCACCAGACTCAATTTTTGAAACATATGATTGCGGTTTACCAAGTTTATCGGCAACCTCTTGCTGGGCTAGCCCAGCCTCAATACGCGCTGTTTTTAAGCGTTCTATGATCTCTTTGTAGTCATTTGTATAGACAGATTTGTTCATTTGTATTTATATGATATATCCTATTGCAGAATAATCCCAAATCAGGATATAATGTATTTATGTATTCAATTACCCGAAATTCGCCAAAAGAAAACAGCGGAGCAAATGGAAAATTCCTCCCCAAACCCCTCCTTTTCCATTTGCGAC
>MFPH01000010.1:0-480 GCA_001782645.1 Candidatus Levybacteria bacterium RIFCSPLOWO2_12_FULL_37_14
AAATCTGCCTTATCCCGCAGGTCCGACCATGGAAGCTCTTGCAAAAAATGGGAATTCTAAAGCTTTTACGTTCCCTCGTCCAATGATCGGCTCAAAAGATTTTGATTTTTCTTTTTCAGGTCTTAAAGCAGCTGTATGGCGGGAAGTCAACAGACTAAAGAAAGGGGTGGCAAAAGAGGAAGGGCGTCCCGACAACGCGCAACGAAGAGAGCATTGGCGGGAGGGATTACTTTTGACAGGACCCCAATTAAAAAAAGAGGTTATTGTTGATATTTGCGCTTCTGTTCAAAAATCAATTATTGAAGTGCTGGTCCGAAAAACTTTAAAAGCAGCGAAAAAATATAATGTAAAATCAATTTTGCTCGGAGGAGGGGTTACCGCAAACCAAAAACTCCGCGACGAACTTATACATAATACAAAATACTTAATACCTGATACCGAAATTTTTTTTCCAAAAAAATTTCTTTGTACTGACAACGC
>MFPH01000010.1:488-11551 GCA_001782645.1 Candidatus Levybacteria bacterium RIFCSPLOWO2_12_FULL_37_14
GACAACGCCGCGATGATCGGCGCCTACGCCGCTTTCCACCCCGAAGAAATGTCGTGGAATAAGATCACAGCCAACCCCGAGCTTTATTTTGAATGACTGATAAATTTTACTCTTCGACAGGAGGTTCGTCTAACCGCTGGATAACAACTTTTCCCTCATCAGGCTTAAACGTAATCGTCGCTATCAATTTATCTCCTGGCCCTACTTCGAGAGGCTCATCTTCCTGGCGAAATTGTTCTTGTTCATGAGGATAGTAACTTCCCTTTTGGTCTGGCCTAAGAGCATCAAGTCTAAAATTGGGATTAATACCCATCATAAACCTCTCGAACCTTCTATTTGCGGCAAATATGCTTCCCTTCTCTTTTACTTTGGGTCTTATTGGTCCTACGAACCACTTAGGAATCGCTGTCGTCATAGTCTCAACTGCGCCTGAAACTCTCCATTTTTCCCATTGCCGAGAATTATCAACATTCCTCTTACTCTCGTTCATATTAGCGACATTATATCAGGAAATTTTAATTTTTCCTAATTTCGCAAGATTAGTCTTAAAAAAAGACAACGCTATAGCTACGATTCTCGAATTATTACTTTAATAATATATATTATTAAAGTATTTGCCTAAACACTGTATTTTGATCAAGAACTTTTAAAAACAACTTCCTCAGCTTGCACTATAATGATACTTATCATTATAGCGATTCACACATGACCAAATTATCGCCAACCCCGAAATATACTTTGACTAATTTATAGTAATTATCAAAATGTCAAATTGGGAGAAAAATGGATAAATAAAATAACATAGCTTTTTTCCAAAATCAACCCAGGAGATTAAATATTTTGTGGTAGAATAAAAATGTGCAAATAGAGTTTTTGGTTATTGGAATTTTAATTTTTCTAGGATTTTTAATAACTGCTTATTTCCTAAGCAATAGGATTTCAAATCTTCAAAATAATAAAGCTGATGCCTCACTTCTGGAATGGCTGAAAACCATGCAGTCAACCATCGATTCTTCTTCAACCCACATGGTCAAAACTTTACAGGAGAATTCCAAGCAACTAAATCAACGCCTGGATACGGCAGCAACTGTAATCCGTGACGTAGGTAAAGAAGTTGGGCAAATGAGCGAGATTGGACGCAGCATGAAAGAACTTCAGGATTTTTTGAAAAGTCCGAAACTCAGAGGAAATATAGGAGAACAGGTTTTGAAAGACCTTATTTCTCAAATGTTCCCCAAAAACAGTTTTCATATTCAATATCAATTTAAATCCGGAGAAAGAGTAGACGCGGCAATCCAAACAGATGCGGGAATTTTGCCGATTGATTCAAAATTTCCAATGGAAAATTTCCAAAAAATGGTTAAGGCAGAAAGTAAACTTGACAAAAACTTGTTCGAAAAAGAATTTTGTAAAGATGTTAAAAGGCATATCTCTGACATTGCAAAAAAATATATTTTACCCGAAGAAGGAACCATGGACTTTGCCCTAATGTATGTACCAAGCGAATCCGTATATTACGAATTGGTTCAGATGCTGGAGATCATGGATTTTGCCAAACAATCCCGAGTCTACCTTGTTTCCCCAACCACTTTGTACGCTCATCTTCAGACAATTTTACTTGCTTTTGAGGGTAAAAAAATAGAAAGCAGGTCCCGTGATCTTTTCAAAATGCTTCGGGCATTGCAAGTGGATTTTCATAAAGTTGAGGAAAACATGGTTGTTTTGGGAAAACATATTAATAATACTTCTTCGCAATTTAATAATGTAAATACGGGTTTTTCTCAAATCGGCCAGAAAATCAATTCGACCAAAAGCTTAGATGCATAGCTTTGTGATAAAATAGCCGCATGGCAGAAAATAAAACTTTAAATCCTCAACAGATTGCAGCAATCAAGCATCTTACGGGTCCGCTTTTAATCATTGCAGGCGCCGGAACAGGCAAAACCACTGTAATAACCGAGCGCATAAAATATCTAATTCTTGAAAAAAATGTGCTCCCTACTCAAATTTTGGCATTAACTTTCACGGATAAAGCAAGCCATGAAATGGAAGAGCGCGTTGATGTGGCCATGCCTTACGGATACACTCAAATGTGGATCTCTACCTTTCATGCTTTCTGCGACAGAATTCTGCGTAATGACGCTCATGCGATCGGACTTGATCCTGGATACAGATTAATCTCCGAAGCCGAATCTATTCTTCTTCTTAAGAAAAATATTTTCGAAATGGAATTAAATATTTTCAGACCTCTGGGAAATCCAACCAAATTTTTAGACGCCCTTTTAATCCACTTCTCAAGATTAAAAGACGAAGACGTCTCGCCAACTGACTATCTTAAATGGATTAAACAGCAAAAAATAACAGGAGAAACAGAACAATATTTGGAGCTGGCAAATGCGTACAAAAAATATGAAGAATTAAAAATAAAAGAAGGAGTGATGGATTTTTCCGACCTCATTTCCAACACCTTATTGCTGTTCCGAACAAGAAAAAATATCCTAAAGAAATATCAAGAACAATTCAAATTTATTTTGGTTGATGAATTTCAAGACACCAATTATGCCCAAAATGAACTGGCGATACTTTTAGCTGGAGACGACAAAAATATTACCGTAGTTGCGGACGACGACCAATCAATTTACAGATTTAGAGGCGCGGCTGTTTCAAATGTTTTACAATTCAAAAAAAGTTTTCCAAAAGCAAAAGTTGTGACTCTTAATAATAATTATCGATCCACCCAGCCGATTCTGGATGCCGCTTATGCATTAATTCAGCATAATAATCCCAATAGGCTCGAGATAGTTGAGGGCATTGACAAAAAACTCAAAAGCCATTCCACCGCAACCAAAAGAGATATTGAAGTAATTCATGAAATAAGAAGCGAGGATGAAGCGGATAAAATCGCGAGAATCATCAAAGAATTAACTGAAAAAAAATATCAATATAGAGATATTGCAATTCTGGTCAGAGCAAATAACTACGCTTCCCTTATTGCAACCGCATTGCAGAGACATAGAATTCCCTTTCAATTCTTAGGACCCGGCTACCTATTCCAACAAGAAGAAATAAAAGATTTGATTGCCTACCTTGCTTTTCTTACCAATCTTTCGGATTCTGTTTCTCTTTTCAGAATTCTTTCAATGGATGTTTTTAACATTCCCTATATTGAACTTAACTATCTTCTTAATTTTGCCAAAAGAAAAAATCTTACTCTGTTTGAGGCGCTTTTTAATGCTGAACAATCATTTTTAAAACCTAAAACTCAGGAAAAGCTGATCAAGTTCAGGGAAATGGCCGTAAGACATTTGGGAAAAAGCAAGAAAGAAACAGCCGGACAAATTCTTTATTATTTTCTAGTTGACTCAAGGCTTTTTGAAACGCTTAATTCCACAGATTCAATTAGAGAAGAACGCAGGATCCAGAATATTGCCAAGTTTTTTGACAGGATTAAGAGTTTTGAAACCGAACGGCCTGACAGCAATATCTTTACCCTTTATGAATGGCTTAATCTCATGCTGCAAATGGGAGACAGTCCCACAGCTGCGGATGTAGACGTGAAAGACAGAAACGTGGTAAATATTTTAACCGTGCATTCGTCAAAGGGTTTGGAATTTAAAGTTGTATTCCTGGTAAATCTGGTAGCAGACCGTTTTCCGTCGCGGGAAAGAAGTGAAAAAATTCCGCTCCCCGATGAAATTCTTAAGGAAAATGTATCAGGCGATAGCGATTTTCATTTGGAGGAAGAACGAAGACTTTTCTATGTCGGAATGACTCGTGCAAAAGAAAGATTATATTTTACGCTAGCTTCTTATTATGGAACCGGAAAACGTCCAAGAAAAACATCTCCTTTTGTCTATGATGCCCTTCCAAAACTACTAAAAAAGGAAACAAAAAATATCACTCAACAATTATTTCTTCCTGAAATTCTCTCTGTTTATCAAAATCAGGAAGAAAAACAAGAAGAAAAAGTTCCTCTCAAATTAAGCTACATTACTTTTTCAAATCTTCAGATGTTTGATATTTGCCCGCTACACTACAAAGCAAAAGTAATTTTCAATCTCCCGACCCCAACTGCATCCGTCCAAAGCTTTGGTATCTCTATCCACAATGCTTTATACAATTTTTACAAACAAATTAATGAAGGAAACAAGCCATCACTTGAAAAACTACTTGAAATACTTAAGAAAGAATGGATAAGCGAAGGATATTCGAACAAGAAGCATGAACAAGAACGTTTTTCTCAGGGAGTTAAAATTTTGGAAGAATTTTACAGAACGGAATTTATAACTCCGATAAAACCGTTGGGGATTGAAATGCCTTTTTCTTTTGTTCTAAAAAATGGTGTAAAAGTTTTTGGCAAGATTGATAGAATAGATAAAAAAGGATCGGGCATTGAAATAATTGATTACAAAACCGGCGCGGATAATCCGAAAGCAGAAAAAGCGCATAAACTACAATTAGCCATGTATGCCCTGGCGGCAACACGGATAAAGGATAATCTTTTAAACCGCCGTCCCGAAGATATTACCTTATCGCTTCATTTTCTGGAAGGAAATACTAAAAAAACTATGAATTTTAAGCAGGAAGATTTAGACAAATTAGAACAGGAGCTGATTGAAAAAATTACGGAAATTGAAAAAAGTGACTTTAAATGCAGTAAAAATGTTTTGTGTGTTAATTGCGAATATAAAATCCTCTGCAATACCAATTAATCTTTTGCAAAAGCAACTCTTTTTTTAGTATAATACTTTTAGCTTTTATGTATAGAATTTCTGCTTTTATCAGTTATTCCTCAAAAGAAAAAGTTATAGGTGGAAAATTTAAATCATGTCTAGAAAATTTCTGCGGATATGAAGCGTTTATAGCCCACGATGACATACTCGGATCTACAATATGGGAAGATGAAATTATTAAATCTATAAAAAATGCCGACTTCTTTATGCCCCTTATCTCAAAGGAGTTCAAGGAATCTCCCTTCACAGACCAGGAAACCGGAATAGCGGTCTGCCTTAAGAAAAAAATAATACCTATTAAGCTTAGCGAAATAAATCCCTATGGTTTTATTGAGAAATATCAGGCGCTTCAATATAAAAATGACGTAAATAATCTTGCTTTGACAATTGCTCAAATTGGGCTAATTTATGAGCCTAAATCTTCTTATCACCAAAAAGCTCTTAATTCTATTGTCTACGCTTTTTGTGAAAGCATGTCTTTTGAAGTTGCAAATGCAACAATTCAAATTTTGTGTAAATGTAATGATTTATCCCCTAATCAGTTGACACAAATCGTAAAAGCGATAAAAACTAATTCTCAGATTGAAAATGCCTATGGTTTAAATGCGTTAAAAGAATGCCTACGCAAAAACTATAAAATATCTATTGACTAACCATATTGACAAAGTGTAATATAAAATTAATATGAAATCTACGAAGCATAAAGATACAAAAGAACAATATGAGAAAATTGTAAAACTTGTTGAAAAAGCTGAAAAAGCAGCGGAAAAATTTGTTCAGAAAAGCATGAGTATTAGCCCCCAACCTCAAATAAAATACTTCTAGCTAGTCCCTTTATGAAGGTTATGATTACTTATTTTAAGTCGTGGCTCTGTTTAAAATATTCCCTACTAACCAATATTTATAATTATTTATATTGAAATATTTGTATTGCTTAGGGTAAAAATTTTCAGCATAACCGTTCTTTCTTATAAACCATTTTAGTTCATCAAATTGCTCTTTGTCAGCCTCTGATAAATTGTCCTTCACAATATAGCAATGGGGAATACCGGGCATAGTTTTTGCAAATGTCCATTTAGAATTTTCGATAAGTTGTCTTAACTGATTTGAAAGTTGATCAATTGTAAACGTTTTTAAATATTTCTTCGTACAGATATATTCCCTAACTAATTCAGTCACTGTATTTTCATTTATAGCTCTATTTCTATTGATGCAATATTGTGTTTTAAACCAGTCTAATAATTCTTTTTTGCCCCTGCTTGAGTTGCAACTACCACAACAGATAGCTACTGTTGATGAGTCAAAAATAATTGATTTATTCCAATAAAATGGCCCATCTTTATTTAAATGTTCTATTGTCGCCTTATCCTTGGAAACACCTTTCGCATGAGAATATTCTTCCATTGCCTTATGACAATATACGCAAGCTTTATCTCTTGCCCTAATCTTTTTCAATTCATCCTCAGGAATACCATATTTGTTGGACATAGAATTTTTACCTAAATTTCGAAGTTTGGAAAATTAAAAATGCTCTAGGAAGGATGTAAGCCAGATTCTGTTTTAATCCGAATCTATCTCGTTTGCGATCTATATCGCATACGCCACTTTTTAGGTGATGCCTTTCTTTGATGCGCGTCCCGCCAAGCGGGACTCCCGTAAAGATGGTCAAGCGCATCGTTCGAAAGTTGCAGCAGGTGGGATTACCTTAAACCTGCACCGCATGGTGCGGGTCGTTTCACTCATCAACCATAATCTTGCGATCTTAGGTTAACGCTCGTCTCTGTGGTTCTCCCTTTGAGTCAATTCTCGCAGGGTGTTTGTTAAATTTCTTTACAAACCACCAGCTATTTCTAGTCGGGGCTTACGCCCCATCCCCGTCCTTACACCTGTCTGGACTTTCCTCCCGAACAAGTTTTGCTTCGCAAAATTTGCGCGGGTAACGGATCTTCTTCCTAGAGCAGGTGTATTTTAGTACATCTACGACTTAAAAACAAGGTACGTTCAGTTTGCATGAACGTACCAAGGTGCAATCATGCAGCTGATTGTACCAAGTTTTATCTAACTGCCTTTTTAAGCGTCTTGCCCGGAGTAAATCCAGGCGCTTTTCGTGCTGCTATAGTTATTTTCTCCCCGGTCTTTGGATTGCGACCGATCCTCTGAACTCTTTGGCGAACAGAAAAAGTTCCAAATCCTGTAATCACTACTTTCTCTCCCCGTTTCAAAGAATCTCGAATAGAGTTTATAACCGCTTGAACAGCATCTCTGGCTGCTTTGTTAGTTAAATTTGCTTTTTTAGCAACAACTTCTATTAATTCTCTTTTTGTCATTCTTTTTTCACCACCCTTCGCCCTCCGAAGCTTTAAGCGAAGGAGGGTTTCGCTCGTATTTTCAAACTAAACTCACTTTTTTCTATGTTTAGCTTAAAAATACAATGAAAACAACATTATGTCAATATATCAAATTTTTATTGAAAATTAAACTGAGGTTTCCGAAGAGACGGCGCGGAATTCGCGAATTGCTGTAACCTTAACTTCTCCCGGAACTGCCAAGGAATGGCTTACTTCTTCCCTTATTTTATTTGCGGTTATTGTGGTCTGAGCATCATCTAATCTTCCCGGATTTATAATGACCCTTAGTTCGCGGCCTGCTTCAAATGCATATGCATCATCAACGCCTTCATATTTTTTGGCAATTCCTTCCATATCCCTAAGCCTCTTAGTATATCCTTCGATATCTTCAAATCTCGCTCCCGGACGGGCTCCGGAAATTTGATCCGCTATGGAAACTATCACCGATTCCATTGAGGAAAAGGGCTTATCTTCATGATGTTCGGCAACGCAATTAATAATTTTCTCAGGAATGTTAAACTTTTTCAAAAGCTCTACTCCCAATTTAACATGACTTCCTTCCCCCTCAACAACTTTCCCAATATCATGGAAAAGGCAGCCAAGCCTTACGATATTCACATCTGCTCCGATTTCCGATGCAATATGCATTCCGATTTTTGTTTCTTCCAAGGTATGAACGATTAAATTTTGTCCGTATGAAGTCCTGAATTTGAAACGGCCCAAAATAGCCATGAGCTCTACCGGCAGATTGAAGACTCCGGCTGTATGCGCAATTTTTTCGCCCTCCTCAAGCATGACTTTTTCCACTTCCTGCTTGGTCTGATTAACAATTTCCTCTATTCGAAACGGCTGGATTCTGGTATCTTTGAGAAGTTTTTCCAGCGCTCTTTTCGCAATTTCACGTCTCACCGAATCAAAACAGGAAAGCCTGATTATTCCCTCCTCATCCAAATCAACGTCTACTCCTGTTGCTTGCTCAAAAACCCGGATATTGCGTCCTTCCTTACCGATAATCCTTCCTTTTATTTCTTCATCCTCTATCTTAACTGTTGAAACAGTATATTCTGCGATAAAATCCAATGCCCCATGCTTCATGCTGTCCAATAAAATTTCCTGAGATTTTTTGGCAGCCGTTCTCTTAGCATCCTCTTCTTTTTCTTTAATAATCCTGGCAATTATTTGGGTTTCTTTTGCTTCTGTTTCACGGATTAATTCTGTTTTTGCTTCCTCAGCAGTTAAGCCTGAAACTTTTTGAAGTTTTTCGGAATATTCTTCTTTTTTCTTAGAAAGTTCTTCCTTCTCTCTCTCAATTCGCTGTCTTTCTGAATCAAGTTTTTCCTCTCTTTCAAGAAGTTTCTTTTCAAGGCCAATGATATCTTGATTTTGTGAATTCATAACAATCCGCAGACGCAAAAGAAAAATCTACCCAAAAAAGGAGATTTATATCCCAAAAGAGGAAATAAGAATACTTTTCTTCATAGATATTTCCTTTGTCTACGTAAAATGATTATACTCCTTTGTCTAATACCGCGTCAATACTTTTTTTAATTATATCCCAATTAAACCCTTTTGAAACCAGATATCTACCAAGCTTTTCGTAGATTTCCTGCTTTTTTAAATTTTTAAGCCTTTCAATTCTTTTCTCCACCAATTTCTTCGCTTGCTCTAAATCGCTATCTGGATTTATTGTTTTCAAATCATTGATCAGCTTTTCAATAAAATCCGGATCAATCCCTTTTTGCTTTAATTCCATTTGGATCAAGCGCGAACTGCGTGGCTTAAACCTTAATCTATTTTCCAAAAACATTCTCGCAAACTCTTCATCATTAACAAACTTCTTTTCTTTAAGTTTTACAATAATTTTATCTATAATCGCCGTTGAATCCTTAACTTTTAATTTTTCACTTTGAACTTTTAACTTGTCCCGGACTTCTTTCTCCGACCGAGGTCGATATGACAAAAACCGAAGTGCAAAATTATAAAACTTCTCAAAATCTCCCATTTGTGGATTTATTTCTCTTCTATTCCGACTTCAACAGGGGTGGCGCCGGCTTTGTTTCTTTTCAAAATCTCATCCACGATTTTTTTGGAAATATCGGGTTTTTCCTTAAGAAATATCTTTGTTGCTTCTTTTCCTTGTCCTAACATCAGATCTCCGAATCTATAAAATGCGCCGGACTTTTGAATAACATCCATTTCAACTCCCACATCCACAATACCACCTTCTCTAGAAATTCCGTCTGCCATCACATCGAATTCTGCAATTCTAAATGGGGCTGAAACTTTATTCTTTACTACTTTTACCCTATGACGGGATCCAATAGCTCTATCTCCGTCTTTCAATGTTTCTATTTTACGGACATCCATTCTCATGGTGGCATAAAATTTGAGAGCCAAGCCTCCGGTGGTGGTTTCCGGATTCCCAAACATAATGCCAATTTTTTGGCGTAATTGGTTTGTAAATATACAAACTGTTTTTGATTTGGAAATAACACCTGTTAATTTTCGCAAAGCCTGGGACATCAGGCGCGCCTGAAGTCCCATCATTGAATCTCCCATTTCCCCTTCAATTTCCGCTCTGGGTACTAAAGCCGCAACAGAATCAATTACCAACACATCAACTCCTCCTGATCTTATCAGGCTTTCTGCAATTTCCAAAGCCTGTTCTCCCGTATCCGGCTGAGAAATTAATAAATCGTCAAGCTTAATTCCAAGCTTTTGCGCCCATAAAGGATCCAAAGCGTGCTCTGCGTCAATAAATGCTGCAACACCTCCATGTTTTTGCGCTTGGGCAATAATCGAAAGGCAAATCGTGGTTTTTCCCGAGGCTTCGGGACCGTAAATTTCGATGATTCTTCCCCTTGGCACTCCGCCGACTCCCAGTGCCAGATCCAAGGGAAGACAGCCTGTTGAAATAACAGAAATGTCAAATTTTTGAGAAACATCTCCGAAGCGCATTATGGAGCCTCTGCCATACTGTTTCTCTATCTGCTCCATGGCCAGATTTACTGCCGCAAGCTTACCGGAGGTTTCCGCATGACCATTTGGGATAGATTTTTGTGAATTCGGAGTCCTGCCCATATGCAATCAATCTAAACGATTTTTTAACAAATTACAAGATATCAAAATTCTCAGTCGGGATGCAGGGAATTGGACCCTGGCTACCGCACCCCCAGCGCGGCGTACTACCGTTATACGACATCCCGAAGTCTTTGTATTATACAATATCTTTTTAATATCTGTTATGAATTCTTGAATTAAGAAATTAACGGGTTAATGGATTGAGCGGATTGGAAGTTTTACAATGCGGTTAGGACTGTAATCGCGCCAGTAAATATCCCCGGCACATTAGCAGTAACTATCTGCCAATTTTTCTTTCCCAATCCAAACAATGTCCATAGCACGCAGTTTATCGTGACCACAATTGGAATTAATAATGAGCCTTTGTGTCCGGCAAGATTTAAACGGATTTGGTCAATAAAAGAAAACCACATTAGGATTGCTATTATTGAAGCTGCCCAGCCAATTCTCTCTATAAATTTTTGATCTATTTTCATGCCTAGTAGTTGACGAAGTAGTTGATTTTGGCGTTTTTGGTAAGCTCTTGCAGCCAAGCTTGAGATGAACTCCCTAATTTTTGCTGTTTCAACTGTTCGGTAACGCTTTTTTTGATTTCCGGTTCTTTCATGTCGATCGGAAAAGTATCTTTATTTTTTTCAATATAATCTGCAACTTCTTTATCCGTAACTTTGATTCTATCTGCTAACAACTTCTCAACTAAATTTCGAAGTTTTAATTGCATAGATAAATCTTGCCTTGTCATTCCTTGCTGCGCTAACGCTGTCTCCAGATTCTGCCCTTGAGTCTTGAGGCTATCTTCTATTTTCTTTATTGAAGCATCAATTTCTCCCTGACTAACCTGTACATTTTTTTTCTTTGCTTCCTGCAGGATAAGCGTTTGATTCACCAAGGATGAAAGAGC
>MFPH01000011.1 GCA_001782645.1 Candidatus Levybacteria bacterium RIFCSPLOWO2_12_FULL_37_14
AAATGGATTATTTATTGTTGCTACCCCAAATCTCGCAGCTTGGTTTAATAGAATCCTTCTTCCCTTAGGATTCCAGCCTTTTTTTCTGAAGTAAGCTCCATTGATAAAACGCTCGGATTAAAGTTTACACGAAAGCTTACTCCCCAAAGAAACCCCCTTGGTCATTTGCGAATTTTTACGCTGGGTTCGTTAAAAGATATTTTAACTCTACATGGATTCAAAATTTTAAAAATTGTCGGCACTGAATTTCTTTCTTTTCCTACTCCTTTACTTTTTGTGGATAGATTGTTCTCTCATATTGTTTCTCTTGCCTCCAACATTATTGCAGTCGGAAAAAAAACATAAAAGTTTCAGCTTAAAACCTAAAAATACGATCATTCCTATTTGCAACATTTTCCGTAGAATTACGATATTTCAATTCTAAATCCTTAAGCGTCTCTACTAGTTCTTTATTGCCATCAACTTTTGAAAATCTCGCGTACATATAAATATATACGTCCCTAGTAATTCTTAAAAGGATTTTTGGAATAATTAATGCCCCAATTAGATATGTCCAATAAGTGATATTTTTCTTCATTGTCGGATCCAGTAACCGTATCCTAACAGACATTTGTAGCATTATTTTATTTCCTGCATACACTTTTATTACAGGAAACAAGCGAACATAAAGGCGCATAAGCTCATCATGCAAAAACGTACCATATTCCCCCTTATTTAACTTTTCTTTAACTACGTTGAAGTAATTTTCGGCTCTTAGTTTACCATTTATTAGAAGAAAGATGTGATGTTTAGCATCTTTTTTAATCCTCCTTCGTGACCAAAAGGCAATAATGTACGGTTGCATAATAAAACAAGCACCGAAGTTTTTTACCATATAAAATAATATTTCTATCCAAGGAGCAGGATCTGAATCAACCATTTTTATATCGGCGGGCAGAGTATTTTTAAAAATAATTCCCGTAATAAAATAAGGATCTGAATCAACAATAAACGTTACCACTTTTTTGTTTTCTAAAAGAGACGGTATGTATTCATTTCTTGTGAACGGCTTATTTACTTTATAAGAAAATATTCTTTTTCTATCAAGAGACAAACTCAGGTAGTTAACACGAATATATCCAGGATTGTATTTTATTATCTCTTTGTATATCTCCCGTAAAGAATACTTGTTGAGAAGAAAATCGTCATCACTATGAAGAAAGACGTACTCTCCTTTTGCTTGTTGTATGGCTCTTTTCATGTTGAGAGCATTCCCAACTGTTTTTTTTGTTCTAGAGTAACTTATTTTTTTATTTCTAAACTTACTAACAATATCTTTTGTATTATCAGTTGAACAGTTATCCGAAATAACCACTTCAAAATCATAAAAAGTCTGTTGAAAAATACAGAACAGTGCAAATTGTAAATCAGATGCTCTATTATACGTAGGAATGACTATTGAAAAAAATGGTTTTTTCAGTATGCGAGTATCTTCTAACAACATCTTGATATCTTCGCATTATAATCCATATTCAATATTATGTCTATCGTCGGCTAGCAATGAAAAACCTTTTTTAGTATAATTTATTCAATGAAAATTCTTATAACTGGCGGCGCGGGCTTTATTGGATCATATCTGGGTATTTATTTGGTACAAAAAAAACATGATGTCGTTTTTTTGGATAATTTGAGTTTTGGATACCTAGAAAATCTTTCTTCACAAAATTTTTCCGAACAAAAACTTCATTTTATTAAAATGGACATTCGAGATGCACAAGTCAACAGGGTTTTAAAAGATACAGACGTTGTCATTCATTTAGCTGGAATTTCCTCTCTACCGGAATGTCAAAGAAATCCAGCAGACGCGTATGCAGTAAATGTTTCAGGAACGCTAAACATTCTTGAAGCAGCACGCTATAATAATGTAAAAAGGGTAATTTTTTCATCAACTTCAGCAATATATGAAAATGAAAAGGTATTCCCACTAAGGGAAACCACTCTATGTCAGCCCACACTCATGTATTCTTTATCAAAAAAGCACGCAGAAGAAGTTTGTAGGTCATATCAAAAATTATATGGGATGGATATCGTTATTTTGAGATTTTTTAATACCTACGGACCGCATATGGACTTCAGACGTCCTAATCCGCCATTGATAAGCTATATTATTCAATGCCTATTAAACAAAGAGACTCCAATTTTGCATTCTGACGGACAACAAGCGAGAGATATCATATACGTTGATGATGTAATAGCGTTATGTGAAATGGCACTAACCAATAAGAAAGTAAAAAATCAAATCTTCAATGTGGGATCTGGAAAAACATATACAATACAGGAAATATACAATGCGGTTGCCAAAACATTTGGGTTAACTGATATAAAGCCCATTTATCGAACTTCAAAACTTCTGTGGGATAAATATCCGCAACTTTTTGAAGGAGAGTATTCATTTCAAGCAAAATTTTTAGAAAAAGAGGTAAACAAATACACCCTTGCCTCTATTGCGAAAGCACAAAAATTTCTTGGATGGAAACCAAAAGTATCTCTTGAAGAAGGATTACGAAAGACTATTGAATTTGCAATGAAGAACAAATAGATAAGAATACACTATGCCCTCAAGACAATAGAACTCTATTAAATCGGTACCCCTATGAGCATGGTATCGAAAAAGAAATGATGAGGATTAAGTTTCTTAATCATAAATTTGTATCCTCCCCATCTTTCTAACAAAGGTTTTATCTCAAAGAAATCCTTTCCGCAATGATAAATTGATATAAGTAGAATGGGCTTTTGATCTTTAATTGTCTTTTCCGCTCCTTTAACCGCATTGTATTCGAATCCCTCAATATCCATCTTTATCAAAGCTACTGTAATATTATTTTTTTCAACGAATTCATCTATAGTTACAATTTCGACATCCTGATTTCCATGCACGCTGATATGTGATTGACCTTCTTCATTTGTTATCTTGAGTTTCCTATTTTTATCTCCAACTCCTTTATTTACGGGAATAACATTTTTAAGACAAAACCGTTTTATATTCTCAAGAAGCTTTATATAGTTGTTTTTTTCTGGTTCAAATGCATAAATATTTCTAAACGCGTACTCTCTGCTAAATATTGCAGGGGTGTCACCATTTGCAGCACCAGCGTCTATAACATCTTTTTTTTCATACTTTTTTAACAAATTCTTGGATAAAAAACGAAGACCACAATGGAAATAAAAATTCTCTATGCCATAGTAATTGCCAAATCCACGATATTTTTTTTTAATAGGATAAATATTAATCTGCTGATCTTTTCGCTCTTTTTTCGTAAGCAATCGCAGATCGAGAAGATTATGTCTAAAAATATGTTCCTGCCTTCTTATAATTTCGTCTATGAGCCTTTTGCTTTGCATATCTAATCCTGTTTTTAAAAGTTCTAGCTTTTTCAAATTTTCATCATTACTTTTGCTGTATATATACTTCATAAAATCTTCTGAAATTCTTTTATCTGCTGACGTTCTTAAAACACGAAATGCAAATTGAGCGAGAAAAAAAAGAAGTAATTCTAGTCTGAACGCAATGGCAAGTTTTAATGGAGTAGGAAGAGGAGATTGTTCAAGAATATTACCGAAGAAATGAAAAATTTTATCCTTCATTCAAAGCTTATCATAATTTTAATTACCTAAATGGAACAGCCTTGTTTTCATTTTCAAGACCTTCTTTTTCATCATGAATATTTTTAATTTTCGCAATCCATGCGGCGATCATATGATTAAGAATTAATTGTATATCCTCAATTGGACCATAATGATTGCTATCAACGATAATTGAATAATCTACCATATTTCCAAGCTTACCTCCTGTTTTAAACCCCAAAATACCAATAGTTTTAGCTCCGCATAATTTAGCATATTCTATCGCCTTAACCACATTAGGGCTGTTTCCGCTTCCGGTAAGTGCTATAACCACATCGTCAGTTTCGACCAAATTCCTAAGCTGCTGAACAAAAATATCATCAAAACTTAGATCATTGGCAAACGCAGTCATCAAGGCAACATTATCCGTAAGAGATATGACTCTAAAACGTCTTTCAGTATTATCATAAACTCTCTGCAATGTTCCCTTCCCCAAATCACAAGCCATATGAGATGAGGTAGAGGCGGCTCCGCCATTTCCTAGAATAAACACTTTCCTATCTTTTTTGTATGCATCAACAAGAACGTCAATAACAAGCTCTATTTTTGTTTTATTCAAGAACTTAAGACAACGAGTTAACTCAAGTATGTAATCTTCTATAAAGTCTTTTGGATTAAGTAAGGGGTTTTTTTTCTTTTTCATAATTTAATCAATGAAAATAATCTTACTTCCTTGGGGTTCGAATGAAAATTTCTGGCAGGATAAATCTGAAAGAACCCTGATAATTTTATTATGCTTCTTTTCGGGTGCATAAAAAAGGAGAAATCCTCCCCCTCCTGCTCCCAAAAGCTTTCCTCCAATTGCTCCATTTTTCAATGCAGTCCCATACCACTTATCAATTTGAGGATTACTTACTCCTTCTGCCATTTGTTTTTTTAATATCCAATTTTCATGAAGCATTTCCCCAAATGTATCAAGATTATTCTTATTTAGTGCGTTTTGCATTTTTTCGGCTAAATGTACCATTTTCGTCATAATTTTTCTTTTTGTAGTTTGCGATGCCATATTTTTTGTTTGTTCTGCCAAAATTGGATCCGCAGATCGCGTAATGCCCGTATAGAAAAGCAATAATCTTTTTTCAAGAGTTTTTTTTGTTTCTATTTTGCAAATAATTGGATTAATATAAACAGAATCATCTGCATTAAACTTAATGTATTGAAATCCGCCGTATGCGGCAATGTATTGATCTTGTTTGCCTATGGGTTTTTTTAATATATCTATTTCAATTTGACATGCTTCTCTGGCTAATTTTTCAGCATTTACATGTTTCCCTTGGTATGCATATAAGGCATTTAAGAGTCCTGCAATGTATGAACTGGATGATCCCATTCCTGTTCCTTCAGATGGAATATCCGCTACGGATGCTATATGAATTCCGCCCGTTACGCCTGTTAATTTAAGCGCTTCTCTTACTAAATTATTTTCTATATCGGAGATGTTTGTAACAATTTCTGTTTTTGAATAATTTACAAAAATTCTTCCGTCAAATTGCCTATTTACTGCAATATAAATGTATTTATTAATGGCAGTTGAAATAACAGCTCCAGGCGTGTGATGATAAAAAGAAGCGATATCGCTTCCTCCTCCAACAAAACTTATTCTAAGCGGCGTCCTCGAAATAATCATGTTTTTAAGCTTTAAGTATCTTAACGAAAATATCTTACACTAAATCTCTTATAATAGCTAATAAATCTCGTCCTTGTTGCAACAGTATGGTTGGGCAGTTGGCAGCTTGACCTGCTTGTTTATCTCTCTCATCATCGCCGATAAAGATTGCTTTTGTTAAATCAAAGCTATGGTCAGCTGCTGCTTTAAATAACATTCCCGGTTTTGGTTTTCTGCAGAAACACCCTTCATCCCAATTGTGCGGACAATAATAAATCCCGACAATATTAATGCTTTCCTTAGCGCATGCCTCCAAAAACTTTCTATGAATTTCCTTAAGATCTTCCTCTGTCATTACTCCTCTCCCGATTCCCGCTTGATTGGAGATAATAATAATTTGATATCCTTTCTTATTTAAGAGTTTTAAGGCTTCAATCGTTCCCGGTAAAAATTTAAATTCGCTCCAATTCTTTACATACTCCGCTTTGGGAGGTTTTTCGTCAATTACTCCATCCCTATCAAGCAATATTATTTTTTTTGGTTTTAAAAATTTCTCAATAACCGGTATTCTTTCCAAATTGCTTAATCCATAATATTTATGATTAGTCAAAAAACCGGCTAGTTGTTTTTTTGAAACAAGCTGCGGCAGAATAACCTTTTCAAATGAAAAATTTTCTTGGGGAAATAAATTAAAAATTTTTTTATTCAAAACAAAAAAACCTATATCTACTCCGTTTAATCCTGGTGTTTGACGGGTTTTATCATAAATTTCAACGAGCCCCTTGTCATTAACAAGAATATTATTCTTTGTATAATTATCTATATTTGAATACACTGTAGCCAAACCTTGCGTATCCATTTTTTTGTAAAATTTAAAGAGTTGATCTAATTGTAACGGCCAATAATTATCTGCATATAAAAGAAGGAATGTACCGTCAAGAAATTTTTTTGCCTTTTTAATCCTTGTTCCCGTCTCATCCTCAACAGGACTAAAAGAATATTTTATTTTTAAACCAAACTTTTGCCCATCTTTAAAATAATCCTCTATTTTTTTATGCAGGTAACCTGTCATAATAATTACCTCTTCAATGCTATTTTTTTTCAGTAGTTCAATTATATATTCCAAAAATGGCTTACCGTGAATTGGTATCATTGGCTTTGGAAGAGTTAGCGTGAAAGGTCGAAGTCTTATTCCTTGTCCACCAGCAAGAATAGCTGCCTGCCGTATTCCTATAATCTTCATGTATTAAATGATAGTATATCACGCATTTTAAAATGAAATTGGTCATGATATACTACGTTTATGCTAAGAATTCCGTACGCGCTTTCTGTCTATGATGATAAAGAAATTCAAGCGGTAGCTGCTGTTCTTCGAGAACATCGAAGCAACATGGGGATTGAAACTCAAAACTTTGAAAAAAATATTGCTAAACATTTTGGAAAAAACTACGGGGTTATGGTTAATTCCGGATCATCAGCAAATTTCCTTGCAATCGAACTTTTAAATCTTCCTAAGGATTCCGAGATAATTACTCCTCTTCTGACTTTCTCAACAACAATTGCGCCACTAGTTCAACATGGACTTATTCCTGTTTTTACAGATGTGCTGCCCGGAAAATATATAATAAATGTGGATCAAGTAGAAAGCTTAATTTCCTCAAAAACAAAAGCCATCATGATCCCCCTTCTCTTAGGAAATGTTCCCGATATGGAAAGGCTCAAGGAAATTGCTGAAAAATATAATCTCATTTTTATCGAAGACTCTTGTGATACCTTAGGAGCTACTTTTAACGGCAACCCAACAGGAGCATATTCCGACATCTCAATAACAAGTTTTTTTGGATCGCACATTATAACTGCAGGCGGCAACGGCGGAATGATTATGACAAACCGAGCCGACTTGGAAGATAAAGCAAAGGTTTTAAGAGGATGGGGAAGATCGTCTGCTCTTTTTGCCGAATCGGAAAATATCGAGGAACGCTTTAAAGCTAAATTGGGAACTATTCCCTATGATGCAAAATATTTTTTCCAAGAGATGGGATATAATTTTCTTCCGAACGAAATGGGTTCTGCTTTTGGCAATATTCAATTAAAAAAACTTCCTAAATTTAGAAAAATCAGAGAGAAAAACTTTTTAGAACTCATAAAATTTTTTAAGCAATACGAAAAATTCTTTATCCTTCCCGAACAAGATAAGAACGTCAAAACTCAATGGCTGGCTTTTCCATTAACCATAAGGGCAAATGCTCCTTTCTCAAGACTTGAGTTGGTAAAATATCTGGAAACAGAAAATATCCAAACCCGTCCAATTTTTACTGGAAATATACTAAAACACCCTGGCTTTAAAAATATTCCGCACAGAATAATCAGTACAGGGTGTCCCGTCACAGATGAGATTACACAGGGAGGCTTTGTTATTGGTTGCCACCATGGCCTTGAGAAAGAACACATCGAAAGAATCAAAGAAGTATTTTCTTCTTTTCTTAAAAATATCTCTTCTTAATAAACCACGCAATTTCTGAACTTCCGTATGAAACTAACATTAGAAAACAGAGTATAGGATGCAGAAACCATGCTTTATCTCTAATTTTTACATATCCTCGAATACTCTCTGCTAAAGGTATGACAAAGGTTAAGGAAAAAAAGATAAATTTTATTAAATTTAGTCTATCTTTATTGGATCTCCAATTAAAAACAAGATATTTTCTATTTCCACGCCATCCATCATAAAAGGTCTCCTTCACCCAAACCCTTCTCTTAGCATAATGAAAAATATTTGGCGGGATAATGTGAATAACTGAATTTTTAATAACGCCACAGGTATTATATCCAAGATCTAACATCATAACGAATGCATCGGGATGAACATATAATTTTGGTTTCTTATTTACTTTACTCATGATATCTCTTCGAAACATCGTACCGTTATCGCCTAACGTTGGTAATGTTTCTTTATCAAATTTAGCAAGCCAGTAACCAGATGTCTCACCAATAATTTCTCCTTTATCGTATCTTTTCTGAGCAAGTGGAATTTTATCTGACTTTTTTAAAAAATACAGCACGGGATCGGCAGCGCCAAAAAACGCTCCGTAACGAGTCGTTGCTGACATATCTTTTTCATAACTATTGTATGCGCTAAATGTGCAAAATACTTTTTTATTATCTATAAATGGTTGAACCATTTCCCTTAACCAATTTTTAGATGTAGGGATATTATCTGATTGAAGAATTACGATAAGATCTCCGCGAGCTTTTTGAATTCCAAGACTTGCCCTATTTTGTTCTTTCATCATTAAATCCTTATGCACACTTGCTTCACAATGATATTTCCTTGCTAATCCTACTGTTCCATTTATTGATCCTCCATCCATAACAATATGCTCGATGAGATTTTTTGGGTACGATTGAGATTCTAAAGTTTTTAAAACCCGCTCAAAAATGGGAAGAGAAGAATTTAGTGTTGTTGTAACTATAGAAATAGACGGATAATTTTTCATAAAGGAATAGCTCTTAAGCAGAACATTTTTATTTGAGCTTTTCCAAAATAGTATTGACTATTTGCTCAACATAAAGTCCATTTACTTTCCTCATATATTCCTGATTGCCTATTGCTTTGGTAAAACGATCCGGAACGCCTATTCTCTTAAAA
>MFPH01000012.1 GCA_001782645.1 Candidatus Levybacteria bacterium RIFCSPLOWO2_12_FULL_37_14
GGGAGTCGAACCCCTCTTTGCTGCTTGGAAAGCAGCTGTTGAACCGATCAACTAATCCCGCCTACGTTCCTTCGGAACTTCGGCGGGCAAGCCCGCTTTAGTTATCCGATGCAGAATGTTTTATTTTAGCATAAAAACGCTTAAATTGGTCGGGGGTAGAGGATTTGAACCTCCGGCCTCACGGTCCCAAACCGTGCGCTCTAGCCAGCTGAGCTAACCCCCGAACTTGATTGTCACATCATACGTTTACTTCATCTTCCGGCAAAGCCAGCGCGATGAAGAGCGCTTCGATATGGCTACTATTCGCTATATATAAAAAGTGCATGCACTACTGAAGTGCTCTTTGGCGAAGCAACGCATTGCAAGCCAAAGGAAACGAATAGTAGTGCTGAGGGAGGGAGTCGAACCCTCACACCCTTGCGGATAAGGGCTCTTAAGGCCCTCGTGTCTGCCATTCCACCACCCCAGCAAAAAGATGTTCGTGCTGTAATTATAACATGGGTTCGAGAGAAGAGAAAGGGTATTGACATATTTCCATACATATGTCTTACTAGATTCATGACCCGCTTTCGTCCGCCTTTGGCGAGACTTCAGCGAGGCAAAGAGGGGGGGTGATAACATGAAGAGACTACAACAGCTAGCGAATATCCTCGTTCTCGTAGGCGCAATCAATTGGGGATTGGTCGGACTTTTTAAATATAACTTAGTAGAGTCGCTTTTGGGCGGACTTGGGCTTGTTCAGATAATTTATATCTTGATCGGTTTGTCCGGCGTATTAATGCTGGTAAACTGGGGAAAAAAGTAAATTCTGCATAATGCAGAAGGCTTTATTCATCCCGGGATGAGATAGTGTAGGTATAGGCGGAGATAAATGTTCTTTGCAGTCTGTTTAAAATTTAACGGAGGATTTTTCGTTTGTTTAGCCTCATTTTTGACCTCACGCGGGCCTTTTTAGCAGAGTCCTGTTCTTTTTGAAGCTTTATGCGGGCCTTTGTTCTTTTGTCGATTGCTTTCTGGCACACTTCATCAGGACACCTATAAATTGTGGTAACTACTTTAGAAAAGGTGTCCTTTGTTTCGGTTTTACCCACAAAAATTAGTCTTTTTCCGCATTGGCTGCATTGGGGCAGTTTTGTTGAATTAGATATTTTCAGAGGATATTATTATACCATATTTTGTCTACCATGTATAATAATCAGGTGACAAAACTTTTCGTAAAAGAGGCCATAAATCTGAGGAAAAAAATACAAGGACTTATCGGCGAAGATAAACCATATGCATTAATGATTGAAACCCGTTTTGGCATTCACACTTTTGGATTAAAATTCCCAATAGATGTTTTAATTTTGAATAATGAGAATAAAGTTGTCTCAATCAGAAAAAATTTAAAACCTAACAAAATATTTTTATGGAACCCTATGTATAAAAAAGTCATCGAATTACCCCGAGGAACAATTGAGAAAGAACAAATAAAAATAAATCTACTCATTGACATTTCTATTTTATAAATCCAGCACCTTCTTTTTGCAAAGTGTTGGCTAGCACATAAAATATTGTTGTTAACCTACGCTGTAACCCTTACTGGGTCTTGCAAAGGTGCTGGATAAACGCTACTATATATAATTATGACAACAGATGAAAAATGCCCGAAATGCGGAAGCCCTCTTTCGGAAGTAACAACTACGAAAACCGGAAAACAGTTACAGAGATGTTCAACCGGTTCATGGGATCCTGAAACAAGATCTAATGTCGGATGTGACTATGTAAAATGGTTGGAAGTTCCGCCTGAAACTTTGGATGAAAAATGTCCAAAATGCAAAGCCAATCTAATTCTTGCCACAACAAGATTTGGTAAGAAAATGAAGAAATGTTCCAAAGGCGGCTGGGATAGGGAAACCAGAAAGGCAACCGGCTGTGACTACATAGAATGGATCAATGGAACCACAGAGCCGCTCGATGAAGAATGTCCGGAGTGCGGGAAAAAATTGGTTTTATTTACAACGAGCGCCGGAAAGAAAATGAAGAAATGTTCAACAGCCGGCTGGGACAGAGAAGCGAGACGTCCAACCGGATGCGCATATATTCAATGGCTCAAACCAAGCGATTATCCCCAAGCTACTAACAATGGGGGCGAGGAATTCCTTCCGCCCGAGTCCCAAGGAGAATAGGTTAATTAATCCGATCCAACTATTTCCTCGGGTAAATTCATTGTCCTGGCAACCTCTGTTGCGTATGAGTTTTCATGCCCTTCTTTTATAGCGTATTCATAATTTATTTTTCCATTCTCTATTGAAAACCGGAAATGATATGGATTAACCAAGGGAGTTTTTATATTTTGAAGTTTTGTTACCAAATCGTGATTATGTGTAGCTAACATAAGGAAATGTCCATTTTTTAGAAATTCAGAAATAGCCGCATAAGTAAAGGCTGCTTGGTATACTGGGGAAGTTGTAGAAAAAGCCTCATCAACTGCGGCAAATACTGCCCTTTTTGATTTAAGCAAAGGCAATAGTACTTTCCAATATTCAATTTCCTGAGAAAAAGCACTAAGTTCTGAATCTTGTTTTTGAACCACCCTATCCAGATAGACCACAGAATCCAATACCGGTATTGACGCACTTTCAGCAGGAGAATATCCAGTCGCAAGGCTCATAAGTAAAGAGGCTACCGCACCTTTTTCATAGAATGTTTTACCGCAACCATTCGGACCAGTTAACAACTGCACTCTTTCTTCTTTTGGATCGAAAGAAATGCTATTTTTTATTTCCTTCTCCTTTTGTTTAAAAATACTAAACATATTCGATAATTTTATTTCCCCTGTTTCGTTAAGGTTTACTGGAGCTAATTTTTCACTTTGAATAATCCCAGCAAATAAACATATTGCATCCAAATTTCTTAGAGTATTTTGAAAAGGCGTATTTCTGGCTTCTGCGTCTGTAAAATCGAATGCGGAAAACGACTTTTTACCTCGACTAAGATGATTTAACTGCGAAAGCATAGGTATGTCAGATAGCGTTTCTCCTATCGCTTTAGCTTCTGGAACAACCTCTCCCTTAAGAATTGCTCTGTCTTTACTTATTTCTTGAACTAAAATATTTGCTGCCTGATGAAGATAAATAGAGTCTATAGCCTTAAGTTTTGCGATAAGGTTTTGTGTCTTCTCTAAATCGTTAGAGATCTTTCGTAAGGCATAAGGTATTCCCCCTATCATCAGATCAGTAATTTTACCTATATTCCAAAACATTCCAGATAAATCTTTCTTTTTTTCTTCATCAGGTTTTGCTTTTCCTCTTTTATGTTCTTCGAGAACCATTAATTCCTCTTTAATACTTTCAAAATTAATGTCTTTTAAGGGTACTGCGGGAAGAAATTTATTGATGGTTTTTAGTTGTTTCACATATTGCTCAAAGGCGGCTTTTTCTTCATTTGTTAGCAATTTACTGTCAAGAATATTCTCGCCTGTATTTTCCTCATTTAGTTTTTTGTTTTTGATTTTGGAAGCACTAGAAAAAGACGTAAGGCTTTCAAAAAGGTTCATAAAGCTAGGATCATTACCCAATAGTTTTTGTTGGATACGTAAGAAAGCTATAGCAGCCTGTAGATCTCTGTAGGAAAAATACGTTGACTCTTCTTTTCTAGGTTTATCTTGCTTTTTGGGATCTTCCTTTTCATCAAAAGGATTTAATCTTTTATTTATTCCCTCCTTTGTGGCATTTATTATCGTTGACAATGTTAGCTCTAAGGCTCCCGCATTTTCAATTGCTTCATGAATATTTAAATAATTTCTGTTTTGAGTAAGTTCGTCAAACATTTTCTGTCTTTCCAGTATTTCAGATGATTTAAGTCCAGAATTCCATAAAACCATCTTCGCAAGAGCATCATTTAATTCCGCAGAATCATGGATGGTAAATTTAAAAGTATCCTTGTCGACTGTTAGGTTTTTCAAAAAAGTGTTCATACTAAAATCCGGATCTTGACTAAACAAATGGAAAATGGGATTTGCTGGAGCATCTGGGAACAGGCTTTCCAAAGATCGCAATTGCTTTTTCATCCGTTCTCTCTCATCTGGAAAAAAATTTTCAACTTTAGGAAAATTTAAGGGAAATGAGATAGTTGGCGTTAATCCATCTTGTTTCAGATAACTCTCTATCTCAGTTAATATATTTTCTGGATAGTTTCCGGCTTTGGCAACAGCGAAAGCAAAAGATTCGCTTCTACCTGGTTTTAATTTAAAATGTCGTATTAATTCTCCCTTATCTCCAAACTCTGTTTCTAAATGGTAAATTTTCATATTTGGATCATTTTCTGCAATTCCTAATATGGTGTCATTATGGGTTGCCAACATAACACTACCTCCCTTTTTATTTGCGTATGAAGCAGTCTTAAAAAGAAGCCGAGCTTGGTCTTGAGGAGAAGTAGTCGAATAACCTTCATCAACATATAGGCGTGTGTTTTGATTAAGGTAGGGAATTACAGTTTTCCAGTTTTCTATTTCTCTCATAAACGCACTCAAATCATTGTCGGAATCCGTGGACTGTCGATCAAGATAAACAAAATTTTTATATAAAGGTAAATTACCTTCTTTTAAAGGAGCGTAACCTAATGATTGAGCGGCAAGCCTTATCAGTAAGTCTGCCTTCATATTAAATGATTTCCCTGAAGTATTTGCTCCAGAAAGAATAGTGATTGGAGTATCGGAAGTGCTATCGTTACATACTTGTCCTTTTTTCTTTCTTTCCATATTCCATCCTTCTGTATATCCATATGGCTTGTTCGAATCAAAAGAGACTTTGCCCCACTTTTCATCCCTTATTCTTTTGGCAAATTCCAAAGTAGCTCCTATTCTAAGTAAGTATGGCTTAATTTTCTTTTCTAGAATCTCATTTAAATAATCATATGCGTAATTAGTCCAAATTCCGTTATGCGTATCTTCCTTTTTCGGGTCTGCTTTATCAAAGGGAACTATTATTTTTAACTCTTTTTCCACCTCAGTAATAAATTGAGGATCAAATAAAGTTTGTTTAAGGTAGGGAATTTTTATTGATTCTTGTAAATTATTAATTGCCGATAAACCATCTGTAATTCTGTCAACTCCCTCGGCTACCATGGGAAGAATTTCTTCCTCGTCACCTTGCGGACCAAAATCATATTCAGCTGTAGAAATTGTTGTTACGCCTTCATAGTAAAGATTAATTAAGGGTTCTTGGGAAAAATGTGGACCAACACAAGCACAAAGATCTTTCACTCCTGTAATCAAATTATATGCTTTATTTTTAGTACTTATTAATTTATCAAGCTGATCGGAAGATGAAAGTTGTTCAAGAAGTTGTTGGTGTTTTTTTATTTGTTCAAGATTAGTCAGTGGTGTAAAAAGAATTTCTACCATATGCTGAGCTTCATCACTTCTTATAATCCTCATTTTGGTAGAATCACCAATCTCTCCATAGTCACGCATCTCCGTCTCCCACGACAAACTATTTTTAGTTGCATCCCCTATTTCGCTCCCATGGCTGAATATAGGTTTATATGTACGAATGATATCTTGCATTTCAAGATGTTTTTCTCTTCCCCAACCATGATGGTTTGCGTCAAATAAAACTACACTAGCCGGGTTTGAAGTCTTAAATATATTCTCAAGCGGATAAAGATTTACATTATCTTTACCTTGATCAGATCTATTTATGCTTCCTTCTTGTTTCATGGGGGGATTATAGCAAAATAGATAAAAATTTTCTTCCGCCGGAAGCACCGGAGAATAAATAGAATTAATTAGTAAGCAATTCTTCTACGATATTTTTATTTTTGGTGAAAAAGAGATTCGCAGATGCTGCCAATTGAAGTTTGCCCAATTCCTTTAAGTCAAAAAATTGCAATTCCTGCCCTTCTGCGCGCTCTATAAAATTTACGTTATTATCTGTTAATTTTCCATGATAGAAATATGTATCTTTATTTTCAGAAGAAGCAACTAGCAGAAGTTTTACGTCATTAATTTTGATATTCATTTCTTCTTTTATTTTCCTGATAATTGTTTTTTCGCAGGATTCATTACTTTCTTTTTCTCCTCCGATCATGCACCAAGTTTTTTTAAGTCCCGAATTAATAATATAATTTCTGATCATTAATAATATTTTTTCTTTGTAGGTTAAGAGGACCAAACTTTCATTAAGTTTGCG
Organism: Candidatus Levybacteria bacterium RIFCSPLOWO2_12_FULL_37_14; assembly: GCA_001782645.1. GTDB lineage: Bacteria > Patescibacteriota > Microgenomatia > Levybacterales > UBA12049 > GWB1-37-8. Next base: position 6,174 of record MFPH01000012.1, read on the forward strand.
GATCATATCTTTCATTATACCATCTTTCTACAATGAATTAATTAGTCTTAATTACAACCTCTCCGTCACGGAGAGTTTTGAAAGGCATTTTGTTTTTGATAAAATATTCTACTTCTTTGTCTACGTTTCCGGATTCGGGATGGCTTGATTTATAATGCGGTGCAAAAGAAAAATTAACAATATCTAAACCATCCCAATCAATTTTCGAATTATAGCCTTGCGGAATAATATTCGGATCATCTACCAATTCTAATCCGTGTAGGGTTGGGGATAATACACATATTCCCGCGCTGTAACCCGCGTAAATAAAATTCGGATCTTTGGTTCTATCTCTTATCCATTTATCGAAGCTACTTTGCGTCATTGCCCGTTTTAAAATAAAAGTATTTCCGCCTCTGATATAAACAGCACCATAATTATTTAACTTTCCGCTTAATTCTTTTTGCCTGTCAAAATAACCTCTTAAATCCACTTCTTCAGGAAGCAATCCTAAATTTTTTAATTCCATTATTGAATTTCTTACGCTTTCTTCTCTTTCCAAGCTACCAACATAATCCATGGCATTGGCTATAACTGCAACTTTCTTATTATCAGAAAATAATTCTAATAATTTTTCAGGGTTATTTCCTAAACGGTACGACGAAAGATATAATTTCACATTACCCCTCTTTTTTCTGAACTAGCTTGTAATATGACGTTTTTGTTTTACCGAATTTATCCAAAATCCCTTTCTTCACCAGAGAATGCAAGAGGGCATGAGCTTGCTGGCGAGTTACGGACAATGCCTCCTGAATATCCGATGTTCTGATTGCCTTTTTGTCTAAAACTATTTCCAAAACTTCTTCCTCGCGGGATGAAACCAGCACTCTTTTTTCACCTTTTATTCCTTCCAGATTTTTATTTTTAAGATCATTTATTCGGGCCATCGCTCCCTGAAGAGAAAAGGCAATTCCTTCCAAAAAATACTCCATCCATTCGGTTTCATTGCCCCGATCTGCACTATGAAGAACATCCGAGTACATCTGACTGTCAATATCATAAAAATCATCGAGTATAAAGAATTTTACAACTTCATAATTTTGCAAAAGTAAATAATAAGTGGTCAGAATTCTGGCCAACCGGCCATTTCCATCAAAAAAAGGGTGAAGATAGGCAAATTGGTGATGCATAATGCCGGCTTTTATCAGAGGGTGAAGATCATCTCCCGTTGATAGCCAGTCGTACAATTCTTGCAAAGCCTTTTTTATTTCCAGAGTTGTATGGTAGGGCGGGTTATGCTTGACAACAATTTCGGTTTTTGTTTTATGTCCTACGAAAACCGATCCGTTTCTGAATTTACCCGGATCTTGCTTCTCCAATCCCTGCATAAGAGCGCCATGAAGCTCAAGCGTAAGCCCTAATGTTATTGGGGCGCGTTCTTTGGATAGAACGGCAATTCTGTTCAAAACCGCAAAATAATTTTTGACTTCTTTTTCCGATTTTGTCACCGGAATTTGATCCCCAAGGATTATATTGGTAACGTCACGAGGGGACAAAGGATTTCCCTCGATGCTGGTTGAATGATGAGTGGCCAAAATCTGATTTTCTTCAGACAATCTCAAGGCAAGGGAGGGAATTAACTTTTCTCCCAAAAGTTGGCCGTAAAGCCTCTCAATCGCAGCCAGCTCATTGACTATTTTTGGCGTGTAGCTGAATTTAGGTTCAAACATATAATTATTCTCTGATTATACTATATCACAACCCAATTGTCAAGTTATATGTAAGGCTATTTGTCAAGTTCGAAGTTATTTTGAGGCTATGGAGATTTTTTGGAACTGTCGGATTGTAAAGCTAATTGTCAACCTAATTGTAGTATTATGAAACAATAGCTCTACAATTCACCGGCTGAGCACGCCGACCAAGACCTATTCCATCTTCTTAAGTAGTTTATATTCAAGCTCTAAAGCATCTTTAAGTGGTATTCCATAGTTTCCGATTTCTGGAATTTCGGGTTTTATTTTGCGGGCTCTGTTAATAGCGTCAGGATATACTTTTGTAATTCTAAAACCTCTTTTTTGATAAAATTTTAGCGAATCAATGTTGTCATTCGATGTGAGCAACCAAACGTTTTTAATTCCCTTTTTCCCTGCAAATTCCTTCACTTTTTCTATCATGGCTGTGCCTATACCTTTTCCTTTCTTAGTAGAATTTAATGAAACTATTTCTAATCTTCCACTTGCAATATCGCAAATTACAACTCCTATCAGCTGGTCATTGATTTCAGCAACAAATCCCGGCAGTATCAATGTATTAAAAAGCTTTGATGCTACAACCATTTCAGATTTCCAAGCGTCAGTCATCACTTTTTTAACCCACTTTTTATCTTTTTTCTCAATAGATCTAATTAATATATTCTCCATATGGCAATTATATCAAAATCTTATTTTATGATATAATTTTGAGGCGTTGGGAGATCGTCTAATGGTAGGACGTAAGACTTTGGATCTTACTATTCAGGTTCGAATCCTGGTCTCCCAGCAAAAGTAAAAACTACATTTGAGACTACACATGGAAGGTGTCAGACTAAATCCCAAACTCTACTGTGCAAGCCGATTAACTCTG
>MFPH01000013.1 GCA_001782645.1 Candidatus Levybacteria bacterium RIFCSPLOWO2_12_FULL_37_14
CCGCGACCATATTAATTTTGGCTTTATGCTTAATCACGGTTGTTTTTTATTTGTCGCGAATTATAAAAGCTCAACATGGCAACCTCAATGTGAAAGACGAGGCTTTCCAGAAAAACATAAACTTGCTGGACGAAGCCGGAATAAAAGCAATAAAAACCATCGATGATGCGAATAACAGAGCTTTGGATATTGTAAATAAGGTTACTTTGTCAACCGATGTCTCTTCCAAAAATTTTGAAGAAGATTTATCCCGCATTTCCTCTGCTCAAATTAAAGAGTTTGAAAAAGCGACTTCTGATTTTACGGCATTATACTCTCAAATTCTCCAGGATCTAAAAACAAAAAACATAGAAGTGTTCCAAAATGTATCAAAAGATATCGAAATAAACACAACTGAGGAAATAAAAAACTTTAAAGAGTCTATGCAAAAACTAACCACCTTATCTCAAGAGGAAGTCAAAAAGAAAATAGATACGGACTATGAAGTTTTAAAAAAAGAAATAGCAGATTATAAAAAAGAAGAATTACAAAAAATAGACTCAGGAATTTATGAACTGTTGGAGAAAATATCCAAGATTGTTCTGGGAAAAGCGCTCAGCCTCGCTGATCACGAAGGTTTAATCGAGAAATCTCTGGAAAAAGCTAAAAAAGAAGGAGTTTTTAGGTAATTTAAATGACCATTCGACAAGCTCATGGTCATACTGAGTTAATCGAAGTATGAAGAAAAACGTTTTAATTTATTTTGACTTGATAACTTCCTTAAGAACCACGCAGGAAGTAGCAAGCTTTGCTTCCGAAATTGATACCTTTATGCTGGAAAACACGCTAGACTCAATCAGCGAAGATTCTGCCAGAAAAATAATGCAGGCTTTTTCAAAAAATAATCTTGATATAAATAACAAAAATACGGTTGTTAGTTTTTTCAAGACTTTAAAAGAATTGCTGAAGAAACTTAAAGTCATCAAGCTTGTTTTAGCTTTTGATCCGACACGTAAAACAATTGAAAATATCCATAATTTTGTGAAAAACATTGCGGGTATTGGCTATATTCTTGACATTGAAATTTCGGAAGACGTTTTAGGAGGCGCAGTTATAATCTTTAATGGAAAATATTATGACTTTACTCTTAAGAAAAGCATCGAAGACACCTTCGGAACGAAGAATAAAGAAATATTGGGGTTTATGCAGTAATTTTAATATGACTACTGGGAAATTGGGTGATTAGACAATTAGGAGTCCCCAAGATCCCAATAGCCCAATGACCTAACAACCCAACTATGAAGGATTTCAAGTATTACCTTAATTCAATATCGGAAATTGGCTTTGTTGAAGAAGCTTCTAATGCAATTGTGCACATCAGCGGTCTTCCAAAAGTCGTTACCTCCGAAATAGTTATTTTTGAAACAGGCAAAATAGGAATAGTGCTGTCGTTTACCTCCGAAATCGTCGAAGTATTGGTTTTTTCCAAAGAGCCTATGGGTCAAGGCACAAAAGTAGTCAGAACTAATGAATTTCTCAAAGTGCCTGTCGGAAAAGAGCTTTTCGGAAGAATAATTGATCCGCTTGGAAATCCCTTGACGTCAATGGATGCTTACAAAAAGCCGGAGGAATCACGGGGAATAAATTCCTTAGCAGGAGGTATTTTGTCCCGAAAAACCATTACCAGACAGCTCGAAACAGGCATACCGATTGTTGATCTGGTTATGCCTTTGGGATTTGGACAACGAGAATTGATTATCGGAGACAGAAAAACAGGTAAAACAAATTTTCTGATGCAAACTATTTTAGCCCAAGTCAAGCAAGGACATATCTGCATATATGCTGCGATTGGGAAAAAAAGACTTGATATCAAAGACGCTGAAGATTTTTTCAAAAAACACGGTATTTTCGATCGCGTAATTATTGTTGCATCGGGTTTTGACGACCCAATTGGACTTTCCTATCTTGTTCCTTTCTCCGCTATGACCATCAGTGAGTATTTTAGAGATGAAGGATATGATGTATTGCTCGCGCTTGACGATTTAACAACTCATGCCAAATTTTACAGAGAAATTTCTCTCTTGGGAAAAAAATTCCCCGGACGCAATTCTTATCCCGGAGATATTTTTTATACTCACGCAAAGCTTCTTGAGCGGGCCGGAAATTTTGTGACAGAGAAAGGTGAAAAAGCAATTACCTGTTTGCCTGTAGTTGAAACCGTACAAGGGGATTTATCCGGCTATATTCAGACCAATATTATGTCTATGACAGACGGCCACTTGTATTTTGACTCCGATCTTTTTGCCAAAGGCAGAAGACCGGCTATTAATCCCTTTCTATCCGTAACCAGAGTCGGCAGACAAACCCAATCCACTCTGAAAAGAGATATTAACCGCGAGATTCTTTCCTTCCTGACAATTTCTGAAAAAATGCAGAACTTCTCTCACTTCGGAGCAGAACTTACCGAAGCCAGCAAGGTAACTTTGGCGGTTGGTGAAAAAGTTATTAAATTTTTAGATCAGGGACCTTCAACCACTATGCCTATTAATTTACAAATACTCTTATTCTCTATGCTTTGGGACAATATTTTACAAAACAGAAACATTGAACCGATCGGAGCAGATGTAAATAAAATGATCGAAATATATAAAACTAAACCAAATGTCAGCAGGACAATCGATCAAACCATAACGGATGCAAAAACTTTTAATGATATGCTAAAAATTATGAGAGAAAAAGGAGAGCAGCTGTTAACAAGTCTAAAAACATAAGGATAAATGATTAAGGATGAAGGATTAATTAATGATTCATCATTCATCATTAATAATTAAGGAATATGGTTACTAAAAAAGAACTGACAAAGGAAGCAGAATTTCTTACTACTCTGCGTACAATACTGGAAACGTACGAAGAGATTGCCGCAACCAGAATGGCGCGTATCCGAAGCTCTGTTTTGGCAAGCCGGGATTTTTTGCTTGAAATAAATGCGATTTTTCAACAAGTTAAGACATCGTACAAAACCCAAACTGAACTTTTAATGCAAACCAGAAAAATAAAAGACAGTTCCAAGCTCACCTTTATCAAAAGAAATGGCAAAACTTTGTACGTTTTTATTTCTGCCAACACAGGCCTGTATGGTGAAATTATCCGCAGAACCTACGATGTATTTGTTGAAAATCTCAGAAAAGAACCGGGCGACGTTGCCATTTTGGGAAAACTTGGAATGGAAATTTTTAACGAGGAAAAAATCAAAGCTCCTCTTACTTATTTTGAGTTTCCTGATAACAAAATGGACAATGAGGCCGTACAGAAAATTGTCGAGCATATTATTAAATACGAAAAAGTCCTTGTTTTTTATGAGCAGTTTAACAATGTTATTAGTCAGTCTCCTATTGTTACCAATATCTCCGGAGATCCTCTGCCTTGGGAAAAAGGCGGACCCCAGGCTAAATATTTTTTCGAACCTTCTCTTGAAAAAATCATGGAGTTTTTTGAAAAAGAAATTTTTGCGTCCATTTTTCAGCAAACAATCTTTGAATCGGAACTCGCCAAATTTGCAGCCCGCATGGTTTCTTTGGATTTTGCCTCCGAAAATACGAAACTTAGGCTTAAACAAGTAATCATGACCAGACAGAGGATCAAACATCAAGAAGATAATAAAAGACAATTGGAAAAATTCGCAAGCATGAGGCTTTGGAAATAAGTTCAAAATTCAAAAGTCAAAAGTGCAATTCAAAATTAAAAAGTAAACAAAACTTTTAACTTTTTACTTGAAATTTTGATTTTTAACTTTTAAGTTTTGACTTTAAAATTATGGATAATTCAGGACAAATAATCGGAGTTCAGGGACAAATCATCGAGGTTGAATTTGAAAATAGCCAACCAAACCTACATGATATTCTTGTTTTGGAAGATGATGAAAGTTTGAAGATGCAGGTCGCTTCCCCAAACGGGCCTCAATCATTTTTCTGCTTAAGCCTATGTCAAACTGACAAATTACACCGCGGTCTTAAAGTTATTAATACAAAAAAACCAATTTTGATTCCAACCGGCGCAGGTGTTTTGGGCCGCTGCCTGAACATTTTTGGAGAGCCAATTGATGGATTGGGTCCCATTCAAAAAGAAGGTGAAAAGCCTATTTATTCCGAAAGTCTTGATTATAGTGAGATTATTAAACACAATGAAATTCTGGAAACAGGAATCAAAGCAATTGATTTTCTGTCTCCGATGATTAGGGGAGGAAAAATCGGTCTTTTCGGAGGAGCCGGAGTCGGAAAAACAGTGCTCTTAACTGAAATTATTCATAACGTTGTGGTTCTGCACAAAGGAAAAGGACTTTCGGTGTTTGCGGGAGTCGGGGAAAGGATTAGGGAGGGTCATGAGCTCTACGAGACCTTAGCGGAAAAGCAAGTGCTTCCATCTGTCTCTTTAATTCTCGGAACCATGGGAGAAAATCCGGCAGTTAGATTTCTCACCGGATTTACAGGCGTTACTTTGGCCGAATACTTCAGAGATAGTCTGAAAAAAGACGTGCTTTTTTTTATAGACAATGTTTTCAGATTCGCCCAAGCCGGAAACGAGCTTTCAGTTCTCATGAATACAATTCCCTCTGAAGACGGTTATCAGGCAACACTCACTTCCGAAATGGCGTCCTTTCATGAAAGATTGGTCTCCAGTATTGATAATTCTATTACGTCAATCGAGGCAATTTATATTCCAAATGATGATATTTTGGATCAGGGAGTTCAGGCAATTTTCCCATATTTGGATTCCTCTGTTGTCTTATCAAGAAGTATTTATCAGGAAGGGCTTTTGCCTGCCATTGACCTTTTATCATCCAGTTCTGCCAATTTAAATCCGGAGACAGTCGGACAACTTCACTACGACGTTGCTCTTAAAGCCTTGAATCTATTGAAACAGGCAACTTCTCTGGATAGAATTGTTTCTTTGGTTGGAGAATCAGAGCTTTCACCCAGCGATAAACTGACTTATGAAAGAGCTAAGAAACTGCGTAATTTTATGACCCAGAACTTCTTTGTAACTGAGAATCAAACAGGCAAGAAGGGCTCTTATGTGTCCCGTGAAACAACTGTTGCTGACGTAAATGATTTATTAGGAGGAAAATATGATGAAATAACCGATGACAAGTTCAGCTTTATCGGCTCGGTAAAAGAAATAACCGAAGAAGCAGCCAAAGAAAAAACAAACTCGTAAAAATTCGAATATCGAATATCGAAATTCGAAACAATATCTAATGATAAAAATTAAAAATTCAAAACGTTTTGAAAATTATGATTTAGAGAATTGGAATTTATTTCGGATTTCGGATTTTGGTATTCGGATTTAGCCATTTATGCTTAAGACTTCCACTCTCACTATTGTGATAAGAAATAAAGACAAAGTATTATATAATGGGCAGGCTTACGCTTTAACTGCAATTAATGACAAAGGGCCTTTTGATATTTTGGCCGAACATGAAAGCTTTATTAGTCTTATAAAAGGCAAGGTGACAATTCACACCACCCCAAAAGAAGAAAGGCAAATTCAAATCGACAATGGCATTGTCAGGGTCTATAAAGACAAGGTCTACATCTACGTCAACTTCCAGCCCTAAACTTCAGTGAATCTGTAAAAACTAAATCCTAACTCTACAAGGCGAGGCCTTGTGGAATTAATTAGCTTCGCAAGGCTAGCTTCGCAAGGCCTCCCCTTGCGAAGCTAAAATTAGATTTTAAACTTTTTAAACTTTATTGCAATAATTAGCACGGTGGATTGTTTTTATTTTTTCCTCATTTAAATTCCTGAGATATTTATTAATAAGTCTTCCTGCCTGATCGCGGCTATAATTTTTGGGCAATAATTCTTTCGGTAAAAAAGGATCGCTAAGCAATATCTTCGCGTACCTTTCTTTTATTTCTCTCACCTTATTATTTAATTGTTTGGTGCGGCCGCTTATTATAATTAAATGGCTATTTTTCACTTTTGCTGCCTCCAACAACTCTTCTATTTCCTGAATAATTTCCAGATATTTTTTACTTAAATCCTCTAACCTCCATACTCTGTTCGCTAACTGCTTTTTCTCCCCCAAAATATAAGAGGCTTCGAGAATATCAACCGAATCCCGTAAGCCAATACTTTCTGCGTATTCTAAAAAATCCCTGAGAATATCATGAGGGGTTATAAAAACAGATTCCTGCAGCATTCCAAATCCAAGCTCTTTTAGTTTTTCCCGCAAGTAATCCCTTTTCTTCTTTTGAATTTCTGCGATGTCAAACATAACAATCCTCCATTTATGATCCCAAGTTTTATTTTGCAAAGACAGCAGCGGAAAATCTCTTTGGATCATTTTAGCTCCAGAAGAAGTTATTCGAATATATATCTCCCCATCCTTTTCTATTTTCTCGATGTAACCTGCCCTTAGCGATCTCCAGACTAAATGGTTGAAATGATGTTTTTTGTACTGGTCTGGCACCCATCCGTACATCTGATCATAGCTTTTGCTTACAAGATGCAAAGGGTCTTTTAGCTCTTCGAATGCGTCCAAAGCATTGGTCAAGCCTAAAAGCAAGATGTCGCGGGGTCTTAACAATTTTTTCATAAGAATAAATTTATTTAACCATATGGTGCGGCCGCTGTCAATAATTAAATGCCTAAATTATATTTTAATAGATTCTATTATGCATGTGTATAACAAAAATAATTCTAAATTTTAAATTTCGCTCTCAATTTTAAGCTCTGCTTGCCTGCCGGCTTGTCCGCCGAAGTCAAAGTTTGACTTGACGAAGGCGGTAGGCTTGGCGAAAAAGGAAATTCTGAATTATCTTAAACTCTTTTGTGGTAATTAGCGCGGTGGATTGTTTTGATTTTTTCTTCATTCGGTCCGCCAACCGGCTGATCAAAATGCTCTTTAATAAATTCTATTGTCTCTTTGGGATCCTGAGTGTTAATGTAAACGCCTGTTCCGATTTCAAATCCCCCCAAAACTTTAGCTCTTGGAATAATCCGCAGATACCAATCCCCTCCCGGATAAATATAAAAATTAAAGGGAAATTCCAAGCCGTGGCGAAGATCGAAAATTTGGATTAATCGCGAAAGCACAAACGCCAAATCTGCAATCTGTGTATCACTTATCTCTCCGAACGCTCTTCCCCGCTTTTTAGGTGCTACCCAAACTTCATCAGGCCACTGTGAAGTTTTAGGGCAAAAGATAACAAAATGATTAGTTTCCTTAAATACCTGGTCGCGGGCCGCAACATCCATCTCCTCGGAAGTTGCCAGACGAGGCATCTCCAAATTAATTTCAGCGGGCACTACTGCCAGCTGGGTATGCGGATGAGGCAAGCTCTCTCCGCCTTTTTCTCCATGATTATGGAAGATGTAAACTTGTCCCTTACCTTTATGAGCATCAGAACGCTGACGATAAGTTTTTAAAATTAATTCAACTTGAGGCAAGGGTAATTCCCCAAAACTTTTATGATGATCCTGAGAAAGGATGACAATCTCATGAATCGGCGCAAAAGGAAATTTATTATTCAGGACTCTTATCTGCCAGCTTCGCAAGGCCTCCCCTTGCGAAGCTAATTTGGGAAAACGGTAAACTTCTTTTTCCTCGCCTTCTTTTCCGGGGCAAAAAGGACAAACCGGCTCTATTCCTGCAGCAATATCCGGACGTTTTGCCCTCCTCGGAGACAAAATCACCCATTTTTTAGACAAAGGGTTCTGTAAGAATTGAAAATCAGCCATAATCTTAGCGTATCATTTCCTCGTACAATTTTTTATATAATACCGCACTTTTGTCCCAGGAAAAATCAGTTTTCATTGCCCTCTCCACCATTTTTTTAAATTTATCCCTGCCTTTCATTCTGCTTAATGCGCGCTCAATTGTTTTCTTAAGACGCGCTGATTGCCCTTTCTTAAAAAGAAACCCATTTTTTCCGTTCAGAATGGAATCTTTCAGCCCTCCGGTATCACTGGCTATAGGTATCGTTCCATATCGCATTGCAATCATCTGTATCAATCCGCAAGGTTCGTAACGGGAAGGAATAATTATGAAATCCGACCCCGCGTAGATCTTATGAGCAAGCTCCTCACTATAAATAAGCTCTGTTTTTACCCATGGATATTTTTTGGCTATTTTCAAAACACTTGCTTGAATCTTTGGGCTGCCTGCGCCTAAAATTATTACGTTAACATTAAAATTAGAAATGCGATTAATCGCTTTTATCAAAACATCCAAACCTTTCTGAGCAGCCATTCTGCCAACGAAACAAAAAGTCGGCCTGTTTTCCAAACCTAAACATTTCAATAAGTCATCTTTATTGTCCTTTTTCCCGACTTCCCAATTATTAATATCGAATTTATGAAAAATCAACTCATCTACTGCCGGGCTCCAAATGTCATAATCAATTCCATTTAGAATTCCTACTATTTTTCCGTCTTTTTTATTGCTTTCTTCTTCCCTTTTTTGAAGAAAGGGACCTATCGGACTTTGATCATAATCATTCGCAATTTCTTTTGCGTAAGACTCTGAAACTGTTGAAACTCGAGTTGCGTGAATAATCCCCTCTCCCAAAACATTTATCTCTGTTGCAGGCTTTCCCCTTTTTAACTCCTTTGCTTCCTCATCTTTCATATTTAGCAGGTCTAATACTTTTAAAGATCCCACACCCTGGTACAGGAGATTATGAATAGTTAAAAGAGTTGGAATTTCCAATTTTACCTTTTGTTTCAAAATAAGAGGAATTAAAGCAGTGTGCCAATCATTACAATGAATTACATCAGGGGTCCATTTATGATATTCCGACAGATAGCGGACAAAATGAGAAACTGCAAGATTGAAAAAAGCGAATTGTTCAATTCTCTTATTTTTGCCGCCGGCATTGCTGGAAAAAAGATATTTTCTATTCTCCAAGAGATAAAAAAGGACTTTGGTGTCAGGCAGTAAAGAAGAATATATGCCCACATGTTCTGTCTCCGATCCAAACACAACGGTAATTTCCCTCTCCTTGTTAAGATGATATTGCTTCTTAATACTGTCGTAATAAGGAATGACCGCCCGAATGTCTATGCCAATATTGGAAAGAGCTTTAGGTAAAGACTCCATCACATCCCCAAGTCCTCCTTTTTTATAAAACGGCGCTCCTTCGTAACCCGTAATCAAAACTTTAAGCTGCTGCATAATTCTGGGAATTAATTTCTATTTTTGTTTAATATTTCGCTGTAAACTTTTTCATAGTTTTCAACCATTTTCTCCAAAGAAAAATTATTAACCACATGCTCCCTGCAATTCTTGAAATTAATCGAAGTTAATTTTATAAGAGCTTTCCTTAGTCCTTCGACCCCCTCATTTGGATCAACAATAAATCCTGTTTTTCCATCAACAATAACTTCCGGCACCGATCCCCTATTAAAACCTATAACCGGCGTTCCGCAACTCATACTTTCAATCATAACGAGACCAAACGGTTCTTCCCAATTTATCGTCATCAGAAATGCTTTTGCTCCTTGCATCAAAGAAATAACCTCTTCCCGAGTTAATGCCTGCTCCGAAGAAACCGGACCAATCCATTTTATTTTATCATTAAGAAAGGGCTTTACGTCTTTATTATAAAATTCCATGTCCTCAACATTGCGGACAACAAAAGCTTTTCTCCTGTTTGCCTTGCTAATTCAATCGCCCACTTAATTCCCTTAGGGTCCATGAAGCTTCCATCTTTGTTTTTAGCTTTGGACAAACGTCCAAGCCACAAGAGATATTCGCGTTTTTGCTTTGAAAAAGAATATAAATTAGTATCTACACCATTGTAAACAATCTTTTCAAATTTTGTTTTCTTAAATAATCTCCTGTGCGCCTTCGAAAGAGATATGAGAGTTGTATTTGGAAACAAACTTAAAGTATTGTCAAACTCTTCTGTTGCTTGACCGTGAACAGTAGTAACCATTGGAGTCTTAATCTGCTCTGATACCAACAAATTGATAAACTCAGGATAAGTATGATTATGGATTATTTCAAATTCATCTCCTATTTCTTTTATTTTTTTGGCTAGCTGGACTAGAAATGCGGTTTCCGCATAAAATGGATTCTCCGATGGCGGCATATCAATAAATGATTTCGGAATAACAGGGACTAGTTTGGCGCCGGAAACATCGCTATCACCCGTACCAAGGATAGTAACATCGTGCCCCCTTTTTACAAGGCCGCTTGTTAATTCATATATAATTCGAGGCCTAGAAGCTGTAATTGCAGGCGCTACTTTGCGCTTTAATAACGAAACAATAAGTATTCTCATTATTTTCCTTTAGCCACAAAATTTTTAACCCAATCGGGCCGTTTTTCTCTATAAAATTTAAACTTATAAATTCTGTCTTTTAAAAAATTATGATCCCCATCTTTCATATTAGATAAAAGCGCTTGAGTTTTCAACAACAGTTCTTTTTGCCTTTGCCAAACTGCCTCTTTTTCATTACCGGGCAGTTCGGATTTAATACCGATAATTTTAAGCTTGTATTCCGGACCGAAGATTTTGTGAAAAATATACTTAACCCTTTCAGCTTGAAAGTCAGAAGTTATGACAATCGCTTCTTTTTCTTTTTTAGGAATAAAAAAATATTTTTTTGAATAATAAGCATTGCCAACCGTATCCTTAGAAAGCTCTTCTTTAAGAATTTTATTTTGAGGAATCCCTTTTTTGAGAAGATACTGCTCCATTTTATGCGCTTCCGTAAATGGAGGTTTTACTTTTTCATACAAAAAACTATATTCTCCGGAAACCAATATTTTGCAGTCTAAATTGTTAGATAATTTGATTGCTTCGCCTAGCCTGGAGTAGACGTATGAAGGTATGTTGCCCTGAAGATCTATCCCTCCACCCAAAACTACAATAATCATATATTCTATGTGTCAATCTATATATCAATATATTAAATATTAACTGAAATTCCTAGTTTTCTTAACGATCTCATCTGTTCTGAAAGCTGTGGATTCATCCCCTTAACTCTGGCTAAATACTCCGAAGTGGAATACTTAAACTGCTTATAAATATTTTCAAATTGACCGGCTATTCTCTCCCAAGTAAAGCGTTCTACGACTGTTTTGTAGGCAGCGGACGATATTTTCTTGCGGAGCCGATCGTCTGCAAGAAGGATATTGACAACCTCTGCAATTTCCCTACTATTACGCGGCTTTACTAAGAAACCATTGACTTTATCTTGAATAGAAGATAAGACTCCACCCCGCCTGGTAGCGACAACCGGTGCTCCTGCTGCCATAGCTTCAAGAATGGTTAATCCCAAAGGCTCATCCCAAACGCTTGGTGAAACAAAAACATCTGTTCTTTCATAAAATGCATGGAACAAACGTTGATCCCCCGTATTAATATATCCCACCATTACCACATTGTTTATTTTATTTTCCTTGATTTCATCTTCCAAATTTTTTCTCTCCGGTCCATCCCCAACAATCACGACTGTACCTTTAATAGAAGAGGCTGCCCTAACCAGAAAATCAACACCCTTGTTTTTGGTAAGTCTGCCCGTAAACAAAACCACTCTCTTACCTTTCAAGCCGTATTTATTATTAATGATTTCTATTTCCGCCGGATCCTTTTTATAATCTTCAAGATTCACTCCCCCCATAATAACAGTGCTTTTATGTCTCTGGTCCAATCCGAACATGTCAAGATACCATTTTCTTGTAAAATCACTGTTAGCGGTAATGAATCTGGCAACTTTATTCGCATCATTAATGAGTCCCATAAATCTTCTATCTTTCGCCAGATAGCTAAGATCGCTTCCATGAGTTGTGATAATATACTTTATTCCAAAAAGGATTTTGATGACACGGGCAATTCCGGGTAAAAATGCAGTATGAAAAACATGAATAATTTCAGGATTAAAATCTGCTACTGCATTTACTGTTGTTTTTAAATAGCTCGTGTAGATCTCACCAAGCTCTTTCCCGCTCATTTCATCGAATCTTTTTGCTTTTGGAAGCTCCGGATGTCCGACAAATACTCCCATTTGAGGCGGACTGACAACATAATGTTTTATTCCGGGAAGAATTCTTTTATCCGGAGCAACAATTGCAATGTCATGACTTCTTTCCACCAATTCCGACGATAAAGCCCGAAGGAATGATGCGCTTCCGTTTCCCCACAAGGGAAACATGTATAAAAACATTATTCTCATGCCAGTAATTATAACATAATTTCTTTATTTCTTTTGAGTCAAGATTAAAGAGTGAATTGTCTATTTTGCAAAATAATTAGAACATCACAATATATATCAGGATATATCTAAAGATTAAGCAACCTATCAGTTTCTGCTTAATTTTTCTTTGATAACTAACCAAGCAAATTCGATTAAAGAAAGTTGACGCTTTATGCGCCAGGGTTGGACTAGCAAACGAAACAGCCACTCCATTCCCAACTTCCGAACAAAAAACGGCGCGCGCGGGATTTTTCCGCTGATATAGTCAAATGCTCCGCCAACTCCGATGGCGATTTTGACCGGAATTTTATCCAGATTCTCACTAATCCAAAATTCCTGCTTCGGCGCACCAAATGCAACGAACAATATATCAATGAAGTTTGAATCATGAATTATGAATGATGAATTATGGTCTTTTTTATCTTTTCCTTGATTCATGCTTCCTGATTCATGATTCATTATCCTTTTCGCTCGATCAAAACCCTCTTTGACCCACTCAGAAGCCACGAAAGCAACCTTGAGTGTGGGATATTCTGCTATTAAGCACTCGGCTGTCTTCTCTGCTACGCCCCCTTGCCCTCCCAAAAAGCCCACTGTTATAGGCTTTTCTGAAACTGTTTCACAGAGCCTTTCCACAAGGTCTACGCCGGTAAAACGTCCTTTTAAGTTTTTTCCTAATATTTTAGCGGCAATTATTATCCCAATGCCGTCAGCTGAGGCTAAATCTGCTCTATTTAAGATATTTTTGAAGTGTTCATTTTTGCTTGCTAGGACCAAAAATTCCGGATTTGGGGTAACGAAAAAGAGTTTTTTATGGAAATTTTCGAGATTTTTGACTACATACTCTAGGACTTCTTCTTTGGTAGCATCTGAAATGCCGACACCGAGCATATTTTTCTTGTCAATCATAATTTTACTACTATAGGTTAAGTCGTTATTATCTAAAGTCTCTGTTTTTCTGTATTCTGAACACTTAATGTGATCGAATTTCGCTCTCAAGATCCACGCTTGTAAGATGGAAAAATTCTGAACATTTTATTATTCTGCTTTGCAGAACTATAAATCTACTATTCTGTGAAAAATTGGGTTTTTAAAAATTTTCACAAGTTCAAAAATATTAATAGAAAATATTATAAGACTAAATTATTTAAATTACAAATCTAAAATCTCAAATCCCAAATAAATCCAAATTTCTAAATCTTAAGCTCCAAACTGTTTTGAATTTTGATAATTGTGATTTTGATATTATTTGGAACTTGTGATTTTGTATTTTTAATTATTACTTTTTAGATATGCTTCTTTTGTAGAGCTCTATATTCTCAAGCGCTACTCCTGTTCCTTTAGCAACGCACAAAAGGGCATCTTCGGCAACATGACAAGGTACGCCGGTCAACTTCGTCATTAGTTTATCAAGATTCTTTATAAGCGATGTTCCCCCACTCATAACCACTCCTTTATCAATTATGTCTGCTGCCAACTCGGGCGGAGTTTGCTCCAAGACGCTCTTGACCACGCCTACAATGTGAAGCAAAACAGGATAAATTGCTTCATTTATTTGTATCTCTGTAAGCTCAATTGTTCGCGGTAAACCCGTTATCGTATCGCGACCCCTTATTTCCATTTTTGCCACAGGAGTTCTGTCTGAATTCTGCTTTGCAGAATCTTCCTCAATAAGCGCATTTCCGATCGTAATTTTTATTTCCTCTGCTGTTCTTTCTCCGACAAGAAGGTTAAATTTTTTTTTCGTATAGCTAGCTATTGCTTCATCTATTTTGTTTCCACCCGCTCTAACTGAATTATGTGCGACTACGCCTCCCAAAGAAATAACCGCGCATTCAGTAGATCCTCCGCCGGTATCAACTACCATATGTCCGGCAGCCTGAGCAATGGGAATTTTTGCTCCGATAGCAGCAGCCAGAGATTCTTCGATTAAATACGCTATTTTTGCCCCAGCCGCCATCGTAGCATCTAAAACCGCCCGTCTTTCAACCTGAGTTATTCCTGATGGAATACAAACCATTACCTCCGGCTTGAAAAAACGGGATTTTCCGACAGCCTTGTCTATAAAATAAGAAAGCATTGCTTCGGTTATTGTATAATCTGCGATAACTCCATCCCTAAGAGGTCTAAGCGCCACTATGTTTCCCGGAGTTCTGCCCAACATTTCTTTTGCTTCACGTCCTACCGCAACTACTCTATTTTCTTCGGCAGTTACAGCCACAACAGTTGGTTCGTTAAGAACTATTCCCTGTCCAACCAAATACACAAGAGTATTGGCTGTTCCCAAATCAATTCCGATTCGCTTACCTGAAAAAGAAAACATAATAAATCCTTTCTTATTTAAATTCAAAGCACGAAATTCGAAATACGAAATAATCTCAAATTTTCGAAATCCGAATATTCAAAATGTTTTGAATTTTGAATTTTTGTCATTCAATGTTGTTTCGAGTTTCGATATTTGATATTCGAATTTTTACTTCCAAAACCCTATCAAAATACACCTAAACTGTGTCAAAAAAGGTTTTAGCCTTAGTAAATTTGATTATATACCCCTTCGCTTTAACAATGCAAGAGCGTAAACGAAGTGATATGCCACTCCGCTTTGATTTATAAAATCTGGCATACCTTCGTAGCTTTCATAAAGAATCAAAGCTCCGTTGGGCATTGCTACTTTTCATTTTGAAAGCGAAGGGGTATAATGTTTCTTGATGAAAAGGATAATAATCTATGTTGCTACGGTTGTGTTTTTGATCACTATGACAATAGCCGTTATTTTATATGGCAAGGGCTATAACTTCAATTTTGGAGACGGTAAAATAGGAATCTCAGGAACAGGGCTTCTTGCAGCCACAAGTCAGCCTGATGGTGCCGGAATATATATTAACAACCATTTAACTTCTGCTACCAATAATACAATTAACCTGCCGCCCGGAGAATATGATGTAAAGATTTCGAAATCCGGTTATTCTCCATGGAATAAAAAAATTAAAATTGAAAAAGAAGTTGTATCAAGCGCTTACGCGCTTTTAATCCCAACCGCTCCGAAACTCAATAATGTCACTCAAATGGGGGTGAGCAATCCGGTTCTAGATCCAACTCGTACCAAAATAGCTTATACCGTATCCTCTTTGGATGATCCCCGCAAAAATGGAATTTACATATTAGATATGGGACTACGCCCTATTCTAACGCTCCAAAGCTCTTCTTCTCAAATCGTAGACAATACGATTGATAACTTTTCCAAAGCTAAGCTTTCATGGTCTCCTGACGCAAAAGAAATCGCA
Source organism: Candidatus Levybacteria bacterium RIFCSPLOWO2_12_FULL_37_14 (assembly GCA_001782645.1). GTDB lineage: Bacteria > Patescibacteriota > Microgenomatia > Levybacterales > UBA12049 > GWB1-37-8. Next base: position 15,471 of record MFPH01000013.1, read on the forward strand.
GCTACGATCTCAGCGGAGCCAAATATTGCAACTACTTATCTTTTAAAAACAACCTTCAATGAAAATCCCCAGGATGTTACAGCGACCTTAGCATCTGTAAACCTAGCATGGAACGAGCAAAGAGCAAATCAAGACAAGTCTCAGCTGCTTGGATTTAAAACAAAATTGCAAAATTTAATCAAAGAGAATTTTGCAATTCTTTCCTGGTCTGAAGACGAAACAAAAATTCTTTATGAGGCGAATAAATCAACCAATTTACCTTTAATCATTAATCCCCCATTAATAGGCACTAATTCAACGCCGGAAACGCGAGAAATCAACAAGGGAGCAATTTATGCCTATGATATTAAAGAAGATAAAAATTTTAAGACTATGAATTCAAATGTATCTTCTTTAAATTGGCTTGCTGACTCAAAACACTTGATTTATGTCGTTGATAAAAAAATTCAGATCATGGATTATGATGGACAAAACAGAACAACTATTTATGCGGGGCCATTTATAGACGATTATGTTTTCTCCTGGCCAGACAGTTCGAAACTGCTGATCCTAACAGACCTTGGCAATTCGAACACATCCCCAAACCTCTATACCATTGGTCTGAAGTAGAGACTTACTCCGTGTCATGCTGAACTTGTTTCAGCATCTCCTTTATTCGTAAAAACAAACCTGTCTGCGGGCAGGAGATCCCGAAATAAATTCGGGATGACAATGAAAACCCTACTTGGGTTCTGCAAAGACTAACAGACGTTGCCATGTAGTACCGGGGGGCCAACAGGTTTGAAGAATCAAAAGCTCCCCTGGCTCGCCGGAGGCAGTTCCGGAGGCGGCTTTTCCATTTTGAGCATTTGTAATATACGAAACATCCGACGGATTAACAATTTTTGATTCTCTGACAATATAATTATGTCTCACGTTCTGATAGAAAATCACCACATCATCTCCCTCTTTCAAATCTTTGAGAAGATAAAATACCGCATTGTATCTCCCAACATCCCAAAAATTATCTGTTGAGTGGGCAAATAAATAAATATTTCCCGCTTGCCCGGGAAAGAATGTCCCCCGAGCATGTGCTACCCCCTGCTGTAAAATCGGCAGAAAAATATCAGGATTGGATGGATCAACATTGGGAAAAACTCTCGCGTTCGCTCCAATTTTGGGTATCAAAATATTAAATACTGTATCAATAGGTGTCAGAATTTGCTCTTTGGAACCGGACAAAATTTCAGTAAATCCGATCGAAGGCTTGTTAATTTTACTAATTTTCTGAGAAAGGTCTGCAACGGAAAAACGTACTCCCCTAACTTGAATAATTCTATATTGGACTTCGTAATATAATGCGGGACCAAAGGTTGCCAGGACTCCAAAGATGGCAAAAAGCACTAAAAAATTTCCAATACTGCGGATGATTAAAAATCGAATTCTATCTTTCGTTGTCATGATGGCTTGCCACGTACATGCGCCCCTCGAGAGCGCGAGGCTGAAAGCCTCCGGCTCGAGGTAAGCACTGTGCGTGGTGTCCCCACCCAGAGTCGAACTGGGAATCTTCTCGTTAGGAGTGAGATGCTCTATCCATTTGAGCTATAGGGACAATTAAATCCGCAATAACCTTGTTAATGCTTTTTATCTTTTTCAATAAATCTCCGCCCTTAGTTACCCTAACCCTGCACATTCCGTATTCCAGTTTTCCTTTTTTCTTTCCTTTCAAAATGTTCACATTGACAAAATTTTCTTTTTTTACGCCCGTTATTTCTGCCCAAAAATTCAGACATTTTTCCCTATCAAGATCTTCATACGTCCTAATGCTTACTCGTAATTTAGTTTTGTCAATCTTAAAAAGATCCTCTAAACAACCAATAAACACCTTTATCAAATTTGGATCCGTATTGGATAATCCAAAATCTCCCTTACTTCCTTCTCCCCAATACAAAGCGCTTAAAAGAATTAATTTTTCCCTATAAGTCAAGTCCGGAATCAAACTCCTAGCTTCCCTCAGAGATTCTGACTCTTTTAACACTTTTCTTTTTTTACTTCCCCCTCTTTTCCCCGCCCAATTCTTCAAAAACTCCGGCAAAATTTCTATTCCCTTAATGTATCTAAATATCGTCGTTTTAGGTCTATTAAGCTTGTTGCTAATCTCAATTATACTATATCCCTGACTTCTTAGTAATTTAATTTCACGAATCTCATCAGGATTCACTTTTTTTCCATTCATGAATTTATTTTATCCTATTGGATATGCTTTGTCAATCTAGGACGGGCTCGTTCTATCCGTTGAACTACAGGGACAATTAATTTTTTGTCGGGGTGCTGGGAATTGAACCCAGTCTATACGCACCCGAAGCGTACGTACTACCGTCATACTCCACCCCGTTTCTGACTAAACCATTTTACTTTCTTTTGCGTTAAAACACAATAAAAGGCGACTCTTTATTTTTCCTCAATTTTGTGTCAAGATACAATGTATGAGAGCGAAGGAATTGGGGATTTGGGTTGGCGTAATCGCAATTTTAATCGGCGGGCTGTGGTTTTTGATTGCATCTGTTAATAATTCTCCATCACCCTCTGCGCCTGCTCAAATTAAAATTCCCGAAGTTTCTAATCAGGA
>MFPH01000014.1 GCA_001782645.1 Candidatus Levybacteria bacterium RIFCSPLOWO2_12_FULL_37_14
ATGCATTTACATGCAGAACTAACATCACAATTAAATATCATAAAACCCGAGGAGGAATTATTATTGCAAATGAGAAAAGCAACGCGTTATGAAATCAAAAAAGGAATAAAGGAAAATATAAAAATTACCACGTCGACGGATGAAAAAGATATTCAGAAATTTTACGATTTACAAATTGAAACAGCAAAAAGGCAAAAATTTGTTCCTTTTTCTTACAAATTTTTGCACGAACAATTCAAAATTTTTGCCGAAAATGGCAATGTGCTTTTATATAAAGCAGAATTTGAAAATAAACTTTTAGCCCAGGCATTTATTATATTCTATGGCAGAGAAGCTGTTTATCATTACGGCGCTTCCACTGACGAGGGAAGACATTACCCTGGCGCATATTTAATCCAATGGGAAGCGATTAAAGAGGCGAAAAATCGCGGAATGACCAGGTACAATTTTTGGGGAGTAGCGCCGGAAGGGAATTCCGATCACAGGTTTGCAGGGTTGTCTCTTTTCAAACGCGGCTTCGGCGGAGAAGACTTCCAATACCTCCCCGCCCAAGATTTAATAATTAATAAACCAAAATATTTATTAAATTACATAGTAGAATTTCTCCGTAACCGTCTCCGCGGTCTATAATTTCCCTCTCTGGAAATTGTTGGCTAAATTTGGTAAGATAGTGTTTATGGCAATAAAAAAGACTGCAAAAAAGACACTAAAAAAGGTTACGAAAAAGTCCACGCCAAAAGCCAAGCCGGATTTGGCAAAAGCTCAAAAAACCTCAACTCCAACATCTGACTATTCAGCCAAACATATTCAAGTCTTAGAAGGTCTTGAACCGGTCAGAAAACGCCCGGCAATGTACATTGGCTCAACAGATGCAATTGGTCTTCATGAATCATTGAGAGAAATTATCGATAACTCTGTTGATGAAGCTTTAGCAGGATTTGCGAAAAATGTTTGGATAACGCTAAATAGCGACAACACTGCTTCCGTAGTAGATGACGGACGGGGAATTCCGGTTGATATAATGCCTCAATATAAAAAATCAGCCTTGGAAATCGTCATGACCAAACTTCATGCCGGAGGAAAATTCGGAGGATCTGCCTACAAAATATCAGGAGGTCTACACGGTGTCGGCGCATCTGTTACTAACGCTCTTTCCGAATGGATGAGGATAGAGGTAAAACGCAATAATAAAGTTTATTCTCAAGAATATGCGCGGGGAGCTGTAAAAACCCCATTAAAAGAAGCTAAATTAGATAGTAAAACCGATTTTAATCCAAATTCTCTAACCGGAACTAAAGCCACTTTCCTGCCGGACAAACAAATTTTCTCAACAGTAATTTTCGATTTCGATACGATTAAAAAAGCAATTAGGGATAGGGCATATCTTGTTTCAAAATTATATTTCCATCTTTACGATAAAAGGGAGGGGCAGCAAAAAGAAGTAAATTATTATTTTGAGGGCGGGATAACATCTCTGGTTGAAAAACTAAATGAGAACAAAGGACCTTTGCATGAGGCAATATTTATTCAAAAGCAGGAAAGTGATGTCGAAGTGGAAACATCTTTACAATACAATAATGGCTATGCGGAAAACGTCCAGAGCTATGTAAACGTAATTAATACTGTAAATGGAGGAACTCACTTAACGGGCTTTAGAATGGCCCTAACTCGAGCTATAAATGATTATGGTAAAAAAATCGGCAGCTTTAAGGACGAAGGAGATTATATAACCGGAGATGATACGAAAGAAGGATTATCTGCAGTTGTCTTTATCAAAATGCCCCAGGACAGAATTCAGTTTGAAGGACAAACAAAGGGAAAACTCGGCAATGCCGAAATACAGCCGATAGTCCAAACAGTTGTTAAGGATGCCTTAACTACATATTTCGAAGAAAATCCGGGAGAAGGAAGAAAAATTTTGGAAAAAGTTTATTTGGCAGCCAAGGCCAGACTTGCAGCCAAAGCTGCAAAAGAAGCAATCCTTAGGAAAGGCGCATTGGAAGGCTCCAGTCTCCCGGGAAAATTAGCGGATTGTCAGGAAAAAGACCCGGCAGTTTCGGAATTGTATCTGGTCGAAGGAGATTCCGCAGCCGGAACAGCCAAGGGAGGCAGAGATCGTAAGTTTCAGGCAATTCTGCCAATCGGAGGGAAAATATTAAATACGGAAAGAGCCCGGCTGGACAAAATAATCGAACATGAGGAACTGAAGAATGTAATTATTGCGCTTGGCATGGGAATAGGAGAGACTATAAAATTTGAAAAATTAAGATATCATAGAGTAATTATAATGACTGATGCAGATGTCGATGGAGAACATATTGAAACACTGCTTTTGACATTTTTCTACAGGCACTTACCGCAAATTATTCAAGAAGGATATTTGTATATTGCTCAACCGCCATTGTACAAACTAAATCGCGGAAAAGACATCCGCTATGCATATTCTGACGAAGAAAAAGAGAAAATTTTGCTTGAAATGAAAAGCGGTAATTTAATAATAAATGTACAAAGATACAAAGGCCTCGGAGAGATGAACAAAGATCAGTTGTGGGATACGACTATGAATCCTGCAAATCGAATCTTAAAACAGGTAACTATTGGGGACGTGGAAGAAACGGATGCGGTTTTTACAATGCTTATGGGCGACGAAGTTCCACCAAGAAAACAATTTATCCAAAGCAACGCGACAACCGCAAGTTTGGATATTTAACGAAATACGTTGAAAAGAAAACTTAATTACATTATAATAATAGTCTAGTTTTAAGCTATGAACTTGTCTTTTTTGTTTGACCATGCAATTAGAAACATTATAATTGTTGGCCTTTTGTCTTTGATTTACAGCGTGTTCCTCATCTTCAATGTTTTATCTAAGCCACGAGGCGACAAAAAAATGAATGAAATTTCAGATGCAATTGTTGAAGGAGCTTCGGCCTACATGAAAACACAATATACTGTAGTTGCTATAATCGGAGCTGTAATTTTTCTTATTTTATATTTTGCTTTTGGTCTTATTACGGCGCTCGGCTTTTTGGTTGGCGCTTTGTTTTCTGCAATTTCCGGAATTATCGGCATGAGCATTGCAGTTAGAGCAAATATCCGAACTGCTCAAGCCGCAAAATCAGGATTATCGGCCGCTTTTTCCCTGGCATTTAAAGGCGGTGCTGTTACCGGACTTTTAGTTGCCTCCCTAGCTCTTTTGTCAATCAGCGGATTTTATCTTTTACTTTTACGTCTTAATATAAGCAGTCTTCAACCGTTGATTGCATTAGGATTCGGAGGCTCTTTAATTTCTGTATTTGCGAGGCTCGGCGGAGGAATCTTTACCAAAAGCGCGGATGTCGGAACTGATATGGTTGGGAAAATAGAGAAAAATATCCCTGAAGATGACCCAAGAAATCCGGGAGTTATCGCTGATTTGGTAGGAGATAATGTCGGAGATGATGCGGGAATGGCAGCTGATTTATTCGAAACTTACGTAATCACCGCGGTCGCCGCAATGATTTTAGGAGAATTAACCTTCAAAGGAAATCAAATAGTTTTATATTATCCTTTATTAATTGGCGCTATCTCCATAATCGCCAGTATTGTTGGAAGCTGGTTTGTCAAAGTTAAAGGAACAGGAATAATGACTGCCTTATACAAGGGTCTCGGAATAACCATGGTTATTTCTATAATTGGCATTTATTATGTAACCAATACGGTTTTTCCAAATGGCTTAAACAACATTCCATCTTTAAATTTATTCTATTCGGCATTAATCGGACTGGGAATTACAATCGGCATGGTTGTCATAACCGAATACTACACTTCGAAAAAGTTCGGTCCGGTTAAGACGATTGCTCAGGCCTCAACAACCGGACACGGCACCAATGTTATAGCCGGACTCGCAGTTTCAATGAAATCAACATTTCTTCCGATAATCTTAATTTCTGCAGGAATTTTACTTTCTTATAATCAAGCCGGACTTTACGGAATTGCTGTTGCGGCAATGAGCATGCTTTCCTTAACCGGAATAATTGTGGCAATTGACGCATTTGGACCAATCACTGACAACGCGGGAGGAATTGCCGAAATGGCCGGAATGGACAAAAAAGTACGCGATATTACAGATCCGCTGGACGCAGTCGGCAATACAACCAAAGCGATTACTAAAGCATATGCGATCGGCTCTGCGGGATTGGCGGCTTTGGTTCTTTTTGCAAGCTATACGCAGGAATTAATGAAAGCACCATCAGATGTAGGCCGTTTTGTATTTTCTCTTTCCGATCCATTGGTAATAGTGGGATTAATTATCGGCGGAGCATTACCCTATTTCTTTGGAGCTTTAGCAATGGAAGCTGTCGGAAAAGCCAGTTCGGCGATTGTAGACGAAATAAGACGGCAATTTAGAGAAATTAAGGGAATTATGACAGGAAAAGCAAAACCGGAATACGCCAAGGCTGTTGACATAGTCACCAAATCCGCAATAAAAAATATGGTTGTACCGGCTTTAATCCCTGTTGCTGCGCCAATTTTAGTTGGATTTTTACTGGGACCAGTTGCGCTCGGCGGGCTTTTGGTCGGAAGCATTATAACCGGACTTTTTGTCGCAATATCTATGACCACCGGAGGCGCTGCTTGGGATAATACCAAAAAATATATTGAAGAGGGAAATCTGGGAGGCAAAGGAAGCTTTACCCATCAGGCAGCAGTTACAGGCGACACTGTCGGAGATCCCTATAAAGACACTGCAGGTCCGGCTATTAATCCCATGATAAAAATTCTGAATATCGTAGCACTCTTAATTGCCTCCTTCTTAATATAAAAGTAATCAATCAGTCTATGGAAATCGGTAAACTTAATCGGACAGAAATTACAAAAGAAGTGAAACGGGCCACGCCCGCCACGCAAGCCTGAACTTGCGAAGGCGTTGCGGGCAGACATGTAAAGCTATCTATATATGGAAATAGGCAAACTACAATCAACCGAGATTACTCGTGAAGTTAAGCGGGCGTATTTGGATTATGCTATGTCTGTTATTGTTTCACGCGCTCTTCCTGATGTCAGAGACGGGCTAAAACCTGTTCATCGAAGAATTCTTTTTGCGCTCCATGAATTAAATCTTACGCATACCGCAAAATATGCAAAAAGCGCAAAAATTGTCGGAGAAGTCATGGGAAAATATCATCCCCATGGAGATTTACCAATTTACGACGCTTTAGTACGCTTGGCACAGGATTTCTCAATGAGATACCCTTTGGTGGACGGTCAGGGAAATTATGGTTCTGTGGACGGAGATCCGCCGGCCGCAATGCGCTATACGGAAGCCCGTCTTGCAGCAATAACCGGCGAGATGCTCGCGGATTTGGACAAAGAAACTGTAAGTTATATTCCCAATTTCGACGCAACACTTAACGAGCCAATTTTCCTGCCTGCAAAACTCCCTAATTTGCTCTTAATGGGATCTGAGGGAATTGCGGTTGGTATGGCAACTAAAATCCCGCCGCATAATTTAGGGGAGTTAATCGACGCTATCACCTTCATGATTGGCAAGACGAAAACAACATCCCAAGGTAAAGGTTTTTCCTTAACCGGTAACGTAACTGTTGATGAGCTTTTAGAATTTATAAAAGGTCCTGATTTTCCAACAGCCGGCGCAATTTATGATTTTACTGAAATTAAAAATGTTTACACAACAGGCCGGGGAAGAATACTTATTAGAGGTAAAGCAGATATCGAAGATGTCGGAAATGGAAAATCAGCAATTATTATTACAGAACTTCCATATCAGGTTAATAAAGCTCTCATGGTTGCCCGCATTGCAGAATTAGCAAGGGAGAAAAAAATTGAAGGAATTTCAGACCTTAGAGACGAATCAGACAGGCATGGAACAAGGGTCGTTGTGGAACTTAAAAGAGATACGGCTCCAAAAAAAGTTTTAAATAATTTATTCAAACATACCAGTCTGCAAACCAGTTTTTCTGCAAATATCGTTGCCCTTGTAAATGGCACTCCGCAAACACTCAATCTTAAGACAATCCTTGAGGAGTATTTAAAACACCGCTATTTCGTGGTTACCAAACGTTCGGAATTTGAGCTAAGGCAAGCAAAAGCCAGACTGCACATTTTGGAAGGACTGAAAATTGCTGTTGATTCAATCGACGCGGTAATCAAGACAATTAGAGAATCCAAAGACCAAGATTCTGCAAAGCAGAATTTAATCATTAAATTTAAATTATCCGAAATACAGGCTGTCGCAATATTGGACATGCAGCTTCGGCGCTTAGCAGCCTTGGAACGCCAAAAGATAGAAGACGAACTGATTATGATTCAGGAAACAATCGAGTACTTGGAAGACCTTCTTGCCCACCCAGAGAAAATACTGACGGTAATCAAAGAAGAGCTAAAAGTTCTTAAGGAAAAATTTGCCGATCCAAGACGGACCAAAGTGTATAAAAGTAAGGTTGGGGAATTTTCGGAGGAAGATTTAATTCCAAACGAACCAACGGTTATCACAATCACAGATACCGGCTATATCAAACGCCAAAGTCTGAATAGCTTTAGAGTCCAGCATCGAGGAGGAAAAGGAGTAAAAGGAATGACCACCAAAGAAGAAGATGGAATTCTAAATATCCGCTATGCACAAACTCACGATAATATTTTGTTCTTCACAAATAAAGGAAAGGTTTATCAATTAAGAGCTTTTGAAATAGCAGAGTCTCAAAGAACCAGCAAAGGAACAGCAATTGTCAATCTAATCAACGTTGAGCAAGAAGAAAAAGTTGAATCTTTTATTAATTACAAGGTTGGTAAAAAAGGCATTGAAGAAGAAACATTCAAATATGTGTTTCTTTCTACAAAAAATGGAACTGTCAAAAAAACAGCTCTTACCGAATTTGAAAATATCAGAAGAAACGGAATTCTTGCGATAAAGTTAGATTCGGGCGATGAATTGGTTTGGAGTGCGTTAACCGAAGGAAATAATGAAGTTATTTTGACCAGTCACAACGGAAAAGCAATCAGATTCTCCGAAAAATCAGTCAGACCGCTTGGCCGAAGCACAAGAGGAGTAAGAGGAATTAGGCTGCAAGCGACTGATGAAGTTATCAGCATGGATGTTATTAAAAAAGATGATAAAACAGATCTGATAACCATCATGGAGAACGGACTTGGCAAAAAAACTCCTGTTGGTCAATTCAGAGGGCAAAGCAGGGGAGGGCAGGGGGTTAAAGTAGCCAAGGTAACACCAAAGACGGGAAAAGTCGCATTCGCCCAAGTTATTCCTCTGAATTACAAAACTCTTATCATGACCTCCAGACGCGGACAGGTTGTAAAATTGGAGCTTTCTTCAATCCCAAGACACTCCAGAAATACTCAGGGAGTAAAACTGATGAGATTCTCTAATCCAACCGACAGAGTCACTTCCGCCACCTGCGTTGAAGAATAGAAACCTATGGGAAACGTTAGGGAACTTGAGTCAAGACAAGAAAGAGTTATTTTTCTCAATCAAGAATTCCATCCTTTCGAAGGGCAAAAACGCATTTCCCATGAGATATTACAAGTGCCTTCATATAAAACTAACATTCTTTTAACATGTACGCCTCTAGAAATCCCAATTGAAATAGCAATCTGGCAAATACAACCCAGCAAGCCTTATAGCGAGAATGAAGTTCTAAGGTTCCCAAACTGGGTTACTCCATTTGAGCCTAAAGAGGGATATTCGATTTCAATTGAAGACTATAGTATTGAAGAAAGAGTAAGAAAACTAAAATTAGCGTATAAAAGTCTTGAGAATAACGCCCTATATTTTTCAGAAAGACCTTTTCTCTTGGGGATATTTTCAGAAGAAGGTAAACTTAGTAGACACAAAGTAACAACACCTGCGCCTTGGGGAAGAGGAGGCCACATATTTCCTAAAGACACGCCATTGAAAAGATTAAAAATGCAAATAAAAGCAAATGGCTGTTATTTTGAGACAAAACTGGACACCTACGACTTTATTTCAGGCTCGTTCCATAATAGTACAGGGTTTTATCCTATGGACGGAGGACCACTACCAAAAGATTTTAATCTTGATTATTCACCCGTTGATCATGAAGGCGTTAGCCTTGCGTTTTCAGATGATCCGGAAAAGCTGGCGTCGATTAAAATGAAATTTGTTTTAGCCAAAGATCCCAATGAATCCGAAGTGAAAACCAAACGATCACTTTAATAATATATATTATTAAAGTGATTATCTCCAAATAGTCAATACTGTATAATACGCTTATGAAGATTGATGGAAAGGAAATTGCCCAAGAAATTTTGGACAGTCTTAAAAAACGGACTGAAAAACTTAAGAAAAAAAATATTACGCCCCGACTTGCAATAATTTTGGTTGGTTCGGATCCCGCATCCATGGCGTATGTTAATCAAAAGAAGAAAAAGGCAAAAAGCATTGGGGTAAAAACAACAATTCTTCATTTGTCCGATAAAATTTCTCAAGTGAGTCTTACAAAAACAATTCAACGATTTAACGCTGAC
>MFPH01000015.1 GCA_001782645.1 Candidatus Levybacteria bacterium RIFCSPLOWO2_12_FULL_37_14
CCTGACTTTTGAGGAATTTGAGGTAAAAACAACCGAAAATGCAATAAAACTCTTTAACCTATAATATGACTGCTTTTTTTAAAAAAATATTTACAAGGTACCCGATAAAAACCAGACGCGGACTAGAGCTCCTTCCGGGAATTGTGTCCTGGACTTTAATTCTTTTTCCTATTTGGGGTTCATTTTTAATACCCTATATTGTTGCCTATTTTATTCTATTTTTTGACGTTTATTGGTTCTACAAATCATTTTCCCTAGCGATAAATGCATATGTGGCTTCAAAAAAAATCAAAAATGCAGAGCAAATGAATTGGCTAAAAAAATTAAAAGAATTATCTAATTTTAGAAAAGTTAAGCATGTTGTAATAATTCCTAATTATAAGGAGAGTCTAAGCAAATTAAGACAAACTGTTCAATCTATAGCTTCGCAGACATTATCCACAAAACAAATCTTTGTTATCTTAGGAATGGAAAAAAGAGAGGAAGATGGAATGAAAAAAGCAAACTCTATTGTTAAGGAATTCAAAAATACCTTTGGCGATATCTTTGCAACCTATCATCCTGATACGGATGGTGAGGTTAAAGGAAAATCATCCAATGAATCATACGCTTCCAAAAAAGCACATCTCAAACTCATAAAAACAGGGCTTATTGATATTAATTTTGCAACAGTATCATCCGTAGATGCAGATTCTGTTTTTGATGAACAATATTTTTCTTATCTATCTTATGTATTTCTAACTGACAACAAAAGATATAACAAGTTCTGGCAATCAGCTAATGTCAATCACAATAATTTCTGGACTGTTCCTGCTCCAATCAGGATTATCGCTTTTTTTGGAAGTCTTTGGAGAACAGCTCTTCTGACTCAAAAAGACCGCTTGATTACTAACTCAACTTACTCTTTTTCTTTTTCGCTCTTAAAAAGAATTGGCTTTTGGGATACAGACGTTATCCCTGAAGATTATAGAATATTCTTTAAAGCTTTTTATAAATTACAAGGCAAAGTTTGGGTAGAACCAATTTTCTTAAAAACTTCTATGGATGCTCCTTTATCCTCCAGCTATATCAAAAGCCTGAAAAATAAATACCATCAGGAAAGACGTTGGTCCTGGGGAGCATCAGATGATCATTTGTATATAAAATGGTGGCTTACGGTTCCCAACGTTCCGTTCATGAGAAAAACAATTATGCTTTACAACGTGCTTCTGGATCATTTCTTGTGGCCGGTTAATTGGTTTATAATCACTATTGCAGCCAATATTATTCCTCTTATTAATCCTGTTTTTCAAAGGACAACTCTTGGCTATAGTCTTCCGAGCTTGGCTGGATTAATTTTAACCTCCTGCCTAGTCGCCTTAATCGCAATGGTAATAATCGATTTTAGAAATAGACCGAAAAATCCCTCTATTTCCAAACTTAAAGAAATTTTATTTCCTTTACAGCTCTTATTACTTCCGGTTGTTGGATTCTTCCTCTCAACTCTTCCCGCACTGATTTCCCATACTCAATTAATCAGAGGAAAAAGATTAGAATATAAAGTCACGGAAAAGTTATAATTTTTTTGTCTAAATATGAGAATTTTAAGAAGACTTGAAAGGAGCCGACAATTTTGGTTTGTGATATTTTCTACATTTTTATTTTTCATATTAAGACTCCCTTCACTTTTTGAACCTCTCTGGTACGGGGACGAAGGAATATATCAAGTAGTTGGAAATTCTATAAATCATGGGAAATTACTCTACTCTCAAATATTCGACAATAAACCTCCTTTCCTATATTGGCTTTATGCCATTCTTCAATCGGATCAGTTTACCATAAGACTTATGTCTGCCATGTTTGGGATTTTGTCCGTAATAATGTTTTTTTTCTTATCCAAAAAGCTTTTTAATAACGCCAAAAGCAATATCCCTCTTTTGACAACATTTATATTTGCTATTTTATTTGGACTGCCGACGCTTGAAGGAAATATTGCCAATGCAGAGAATTTCATGCTGCTTCCAATTATCGCTTCTGCCATTTTAATTTTAGACTCCCAAAAAACAAACCTAAACCGTTTTTCAATTAATCCTTTATCCCTCATCCTTAATCATTATTTTCTGGCGGGCTTACTTTTGGGAGTTGCTTTTCTTTTTAAAATTGTCGCAATTTTTGATTTAGCTGCATTTCTTGTTTTTTGTTTTATTGTAAATTTTAATTCCCTAAAAAAAGAGATTAAACTTTTTTCAATAATTATGGGATTTCTAATCCCAATATCTTTCGTTTCTATTCTTTTTATTTCAAACGGTACTTTTATGGATTTTATAAAAGCAACGTTTATCGCTAATATTTCCTACGTAAGCTATGGAAATAAAATAGGAAGCTTGCCATTTCTTCTTTTTATAAAATTAGCTCTTCTCGGAGGATTTCTTTTCTTTGTCTTAATGAAAAGAAAAAAAATTAATCAAACAACTCTTTTTGTATCAGTCTGGTTTGCATTTTCATTGTTTAATAGCTACTTTTCCCAACGCCCATACACTCATTACCTATTGGTTTTAATTCCAAGCCTATCTCTTGCGACAGGAGCATTTCTTTTTGACAAAAAATATCAAAAAATAATTGTAGTCTTTTTTATTATTGCCTTATTAACAATAATTAAAACCTTTGGAATGCCCAATTTTAATAAAAGCATTAATTATTATCAAAACTTCATTTCCTATGTTTTGGGTAAAAAAACAATGGTTTCATACCAGGCATTTTTTGACCGGAATACTCCATTTGATTATGAGATAGCCCGTTTTATTAAACCAAAATTAACCAAAAATGATACTATTTTTGTTTGGGGAAATAATGCCCAACTGTATCAGCTAATTGGGGTCATTGCTCCGACAAAATACGTTGTTGCCTATCATATCTCAAATTATAAAGACGGACCAACAACTACTCAAATGGCAATTGAAAAAACAAAACCAAAATTTATTATAATAATAGCGAGCAATAGTTCCATCCCTTTCTCTTTAATAAATTATTCTAAGAAAATAAATATTAATCATGCTACGATTTATGAAAGAATTTTTTAAAGACATAGCTCAGGATAAAACTATAACTTTTGCATTCTTCATAAATACCTTTTTTATAGTTGCGTCTATTGCTTACATTTTATTTTCCTATGGAAAACTTCCTCCATTTATTCCTATTTTTAACCAGTTGTCTTGGGGAGAACAAAGGCTTGGAAATCAAATAACAATATTTATTCCAGTCTTAGTTGCCTTATTAATTTTTGCGATAAATATATTTACAAGTGCTTCAATTTATAAAAAAATCCCCCTTATCTCCCGCATGCTTGCAGTCATTAGTCTTCTTGCAGGAATCCTAACCTTTCTTTTTTCAATAAAAACGATTATGTTAATAACTTAAGCATGACGATATTTTTTCCTTTAATAATCGCATTTCTTGTTACCGCTATCGTCACTCCAATATCATTGGGTCTTATAAAAAAAATGGGCCTTCTTGATGATCCCAAGATACATAAACATCCAGGGATAATTCATAAAAAAATAACTCCTCGCGGAGGAGGGATTCCTCTTTTTATCGGTACTGCTTTAACTGGAATATTTTTTTTGCCTCTTTCCGAAACTGTAGTTGCGCTTTTTACGGCCAGTTTTATTGCTCTTTTAATCGGCGTTCTTGATGATAAATATGATGTTTCTCCTTATGCGCGTTTTATAGGAAATATAGTTGTAGCATTAATTATTGTAAGAAGCGGCATTACCATTCCTTTTATAACAAATCCTTTTGGAGGAATACTTTATCTAAATTCAATAATTTTGCCTTTTTCAATTGCTCTTTCGGACATTGTCGCAATACTTTGGATCATTTGGGTCATGAACATGCTGAATTGGAGCAAAGGCGTTGACGGTCAGATGCCTGGAATTGTAGCTATATCTGCAATAACAATTGGATTTCTGAGCCTCAGATTTGCCGGGTCAGATCATTTCAGCAAAATAAGTTTAGATTTGTCATTTATAATAGCAGGAGCGTCTTTGGGATTTTTAATATTTAATTTTCATCCCGCAAAAATATTTCCCGGATATGGAGCAACTGCGATTTATTTACTACTTAGCGCTGCGTCTATTCTTTCCGGAGCAAAATTGGCAACAGCTATTCTTGTAATGGGAATTCCCATGACAGATGGACTTTTTACTATAATACGCCGTCTTCTGTCGGGACGATCCCCATTCTGGCATGATAAAAAACATCTTCATCATCTTCTTTTGAGTTTCGGGATTGGTCAAAGACGTATTGCATTGTTTTACTGGATAATCTCTGCTATATTAGGGACACTTGCTCTAGTTCTATCAAGTACAGCAAAACTTTTTGCAATCATAATGCTTTTAATTATCGTTGGCGGAACACTTATCTTCCTACATCGTATACTAAATAAGACTTATGATAAAGATCGCCTATAACACTTTGCGATTATTACGGCCAAGACAGTGGATAAAAAATATTGCTATTTTTGCCGCAATAACATTTTCCGGAAGTCTCTTTGAATGGCAAATTTTTCAAAAAGTATTTTTTGCATTTATAGTATTTTGCGGTCTTTCTTCCGCAAGCTACATCATTAATGATATTTTTGATATACAAAAAGACAGACTCCACCCTTTCAAAAGATTCCGGCCTCTAGCTAATAAAAACCTGTCTGTAACTTATGCTTTGGGAATGGCTTTTGTCCTAATAACATCCTCTTTTCTCTTGGGATTCCTAGTTAATCCGGCATTTTTTATCCTGGGAATAATATATCTGGCAATTCAGTTCTTCTATTCAACGATTTTAAAACCAATTGCAATTATCGATATTTTAGCTATAGCTTTAGGATATATTCTAAGAGTTTATGCGGGAGAAGTAGCCGGAGGCGTTCACATTTCCGTCTGGCTTTTATTAACAACAATCTCCCTATCTCTTTTTCTGGCAATTGGGAAAAGAAGATCTGAGTTAACTCTTGTCTCTCAAAATAAATCTGTAAATATTTCTGATATAAGAAAAACCCTATCTCATTATTCAGAAAGACTTTTAGATGTCTATGCTTCGATTTTCGCAACTTCTACATTTGTATCCTATACTCTTTTTACTTTTTTGGAAAATCCACGCGGATTTAACTTAGGACTAAGCATATTATTGCCTGATTTTTTGCCTGCATTTTTTCAGAGAAAATGGCTAATGTTGACGATATTTCCTGTTGTATATGGTCTAATGCGCTATCTTCAGGATATCTATGAAAAACACGAAGGAGAAAGTCCCGAAAGAGTCCTGATGTCGGACAGACCTTTGCTCATAGCAGTCCTCTTTTGGGTTATTCTGGTTATTACAATAATTTATTTCATCGGACTCTAAGTTACTTTTTGACAGCATATTGAGAACTAATCCAGCCCACTTTATCATTAGTAAGTTTAATTTTAAACCATCCCTCTTTTTCAGAAATTAATTCATAGCTTTCTCCCGGTTTTACTTGCGCAATTTCAAGAGAATTAATAGAGCCGCTTTCTCTAACCCTTAAAAATCCAAACTCTGTATTTAAAATTAAAACCTTAGTAACTGCAACCACAGGGGAAGGCGTTGCTGAGACAGATGCCACAGGGGAAGACAGATCAGCCTTTACTCCCAATAAAACCAGGGCACTAAGACGAAATCCTAAAGCAGTTTTTATCCTTACTGATTTATCTTTGTATCCATCGCGTGTAATTCTCAAATCATGATCAGATTCACTAACTTGTTTTAGGAGTAAGGGCGTTATTCCAACAGGATTACTGTCTAAGAAAACATTTGCTTTATCAGGCAAAGAAATTATCAAAACCTCTACGTCTTTCTTGTTATTTAGCGGCATTAATTCGATAATATTTCCGTCTCCCTCTCCATTGTCTGCAAATGTCTTATCAACAGCTGTGAGCGTTGATTTGTTTATGGTAATTCTTTCTTCAAAAGGCCTAAGATTGCCGTTCAACGGAACCAATTTGATAGTATAATTTCCAACATCTACCATTCGTGCTAAATCGCAAGCGCAAAAAGGAGTAGTTCCTATTAATTTATTCTCTAGATAAACTCTGCTTTGGGGAACGGAGGTTACCAGAAGCGCCCCTTTTCCGGTTTTTCTATCCAAGAAGAATAATATCCCAAAGAAAATTGTGATTGCAATCAAAAGCGGCGCAAGAAATAACAAAAATTTCTTCATGATTAAGCAAGGGTAATTATACCATGCTATAATTCAGTCATGCCAATAAGCTACGCTGATTTTGAAAAAGTTGATATTAGGGTTGGAAAAATTATAAAAGTAGAAGATTTTCCGGAAGCTCGGAAGCCCGTCTATAAACTAATTATTGATTTTGGTCCGGAAATAGGTATTAAAAAATCCAGCGTCCAAATTGTTGATCTGTATTCAAAAAAAGATTTGGAAGGAATACTGGTAATGGGGGTTGTGAATTTTCCTCCCAAACAAATCGGCCCTTTTATATCTGAGGTTTTAACAGTCGGCGTTGCAAGCGAGGAAGGAAAAGTTGTGTTAGTCAGACCCGATAAAAACGCTAAGCTCGGCTCCAAATTATTCTAGAATTATTTTTTATTTCTGTACTTTAAATAAATAATAACAACTGCAAGGCTTGTAAATAATTTTATTGCATTACCAATTATTAAAGGGAGGCTTTTAATTGTAATGCCGTAAACCAACCATAATGTCCCAATTATTACAATCGAAAGAAAAGTAAAAACAGAAAGGTCCTTCACACTTTTTGCTTTTACGCTTTTTACGGCCTGAAATAAGGGATTAAACTCCAATATTGTGGACGTGATAAGAATATAATCTAGAGTATTTAAATGCATATGCTAAATATTATAATATTAAACATTATAAAAAGCAAAAGGAGATCCTGAAATAAATTCAGGATGACAACGTTAGGGGTTTAATAGTCCATTCCGCCCATTCCACCAGGAGGCATACCGCCAGACATTGATTTATCAGGTTCTTTTATGTCTGTAACCAAGGCCTCGGTTACCAAAATCATGGTTGCGACTGAGATTGCATTCTGAACCGCTGTCCTGACAACTTTCACCGGATCAATTATTCCTGCTTTGAGCATATCTACCGGTACTGCTTTTTCTACGGAATCTGTTTTCATAATGTCAAAACCTTGTCCGTATGCGCTTACTTCTCTGGCCTTGGCGATCAATTGTCCCGCATCAAGTCCGGAATTTTTCATCAGCTGAACAAAAGGAGATTCCAAAGCTCTTTTCACTATTTCAAAACCTATTATTACATCCTTATTCTCTCCGGCTTTTTCCAAATCTTTAACATCCATTTTTCTGCTAATGTCCAATAAAGCAACTGCTCCGCCGGGAACAATTCCCTCTTCCAAAGCTGCTTTTGTTGCCGCAACTGCATCATTAACTCTTTCTTTTCTGTCTTTCATCTCAATTTCTGTTGCCGCTCCAACATTAATTACCGCAACTCCGCCGGAAAGTTTTGCTAGTCTTTCTTGTAATTTTTCTTTATCAAAATCTGAAGTTGAGGCCTCAATTGTTTTCCTTATTTGAGTAATTCTTGAAGCTATTTTTGTCTTAATTCCCTTTCCTCCGATTATCCTTGAATTATCTTTGTCTGCCCATACCTTATCCGCTCTACCGCAATCTTCAATAGTAACAGAGTCAAATTTTCGTCCTGTGTCATCAGAAATTACAGTTCCGCCTGTTAAGATTGCAATATCCTCTAACATTTCTTTTCTCCGATCTCCAAAACCCGGAGCTTTAATTGCCAAAGCATTAAATGTTCCTCTTAATTTGTTGACTACCAAAGTTGCCAAGGCTTCGCCGTCTATTTCGTCCGCTATGATTACTAAATTTTTTGAAACTTTGACCAAATTTTCCAGGAAAGGAAGAAGTTCATTAAGGGCTGAGATTTTCTTATCCGTAATCAAGATATATGGATCTTCAATTTCCGCTTCCATTCTGTCGGAATTCGTTACCATGTATGCAGACGCATAACCTTTATCAAATTCCATTCCTTCTTTATATTCAATTTCCGTTGACAATCCTTTTCCTTCTTCAACCGTGACTACTCCATCTTTGCCGACTTTTTTAAGAGCTTCTGCAATTAAATTTCCCAGCTCCACATCCCCAGAGGAAACAATAGCCACATTTGCCCAATCTGTTGATTTAAGAACCTTACTCATTTTTTTAAGTTCGCTGGCGACATGTTCGCTGGCTTTTTCCAGACCTTTGCGCATGAGTATCGGATTGGCTTTTGCAGTAATCATTTTTATGCCTTCTGAAACAATTTCGCGTGCGAGAACAGTGGCTGTTGTGGTTCCGTCACCTGCAATATCTGCGGTTTTGGACGCTGCTTCTTTTACCAGCTGTGCGCCCATGTTTTGGAATGGATCTTTGAGCTCTATTTCTTTGGCAACGCTAACGCCATCATTGATAACACTCGGAGACCCCCACTTTTTATCCAAAGCAACATTTCTCCCTTTCGGACCAAATGTCGTTACAACAGCATCAGCCAATTGGTTAACGCCTGCCATTAATTCCTGCCTTGCTTCCTCTGCGTATTTTATTTGCTTTGCCATAATTAGGTTTTCCTAATTTCCTAATGACCCAATGACCTAACTTATTACTGCTAATATATCTTCTTGGCCAACCATTGTCCATTCTTCCGAACCAACTTTAACTTCCGATCCTCCCCACTTTTTGTACATAACTTTTTGCCCGATCTTAACAGCAATAGGATGTTTTTCTCCTTTTGGTCCGATTTTCCCTTCTCCTACTGCCATAATTATACCTATCTGGGGTTTTTCGCGTGCAGCATCCGGTAAGATGATTCCGCTTGCAGTTTTAGCCTCTGCCTCCAAAGGCTTGATGAGAACATTGTCAAAAAGAGGTTTTATGTTTATTTTTTTTACCATAATAAACTTAAAAAATTATCCCGACGCTTCGGGACTGACAGAATATACAACAAAATCAAAAAACTGTCAAGAGTCAGTTGACATACCCTCTTTTTCTATATACGATAAATTTGGAGGATTTTTATGTCTTTTTTTTCGTCATACAAAAAAATATTTATGTTAGGTTTTATCATGGTAATTCTTGTCACAATTCCGTTTTCCGTGTATATTGCCCAAAAACGCCAGAATATCAGCAGTAAAGCAATTAAGTCCACTACTCTTTCTTTCGAGCCTGCTTCAACTACAGCTAAAACAGGAGATACTGTAACCTTAAATATTTGGTTGGATCCGGGAACGGGTACAACTGCAAATCAAATCTCTTTCGTAAAATTAGCTATTAACTTTGACAAAACAAAATTTACAGCAAGCAGCCTTACAGAAAATATAATGGAAAAAATAGATGAACCCCAATACGATAATACTGCTGGAAAAGCCAGTATCTCTTTGTCTATCGGAGCTGATCCGGCAAATGCGATAAAAACAAAAACTAAAATTGCAATTTTAAAGCTTAAAGCCACCGCCGAAACAACGCCTGCCAACCCAAACATCACGTTTGATTTTGCCAATTCGCAAGTTTTGTCAATCGACAACAGCAGTCAAACAAGCGATAATGTCTTATTGTCATCAACTATTCCTGCGACTGTAACTATTACTTCTGCAACAAGCACTAATGCCCCGACCAGCACTCCAACCTCAACCCCTACGCCAACCTCTACTCTTCCTAACGCCAAGCCTGGAGGAAGCAGCGGGAGTAGCGGGATACCATCATCCTCACCGTTGGCTCCTGTTTGCTCAAGCTTGGACATTAACGGTTTAGCAGCCGGAACCGCTCCCTATTCGCTTACTTTCACAGCGACTGGAAATGATCCTAACGGAACTATCAACAAAATTTCCTTTAATTTTGGAGACGCGATTGAGGATTTAACGATCGGGGGCGGCATAGGAACAAGTTCCGTGAGCGGACAAATACTTCACACCTATAAAACTCCCGGAATTTATACTGCATATGCAATCTTAACCGATAATGCCAACAATTTAAGCGCCCAACAGTCCAGTTGTACCAAGACTGTTACAGTTAACTCTACCGACCTAAGCGGATCACCGATAGTAACTACCCCACTTCCTCCACCCGGAGATGGAGAAGTAATGTTCGGACTCGGGGCGCTGGGAATTATATTTACAATTATAGGCGGCGTATTGCTATTTCTCTAATTGTTCTCTTCGATCATAGAAAGAAGCGCTTCCTGAGGAATTAATACTTTTCCTTGCTGAATCATCCGGGATTTTCCTTTCCTTTGTGCCTCCAATAATTTATCCTTTCTTCTTCTATCTCCTCCTGACATTTTAGCTAAAACATCTTTTCTAAAAGGAGGTATTTCCTCACGAGTTACAATATCTCCTTCCACAACACCTTGAATAATTTGTCTAAATTGTTGTCTTGGCAATGAACTCCTAAGTCTTTCCGCTTTCTTTCTTGCTTCATCAATTGCTTCATCTTTATATGCAAGTTCCGATAAAACATCAATCGCAACGTCATTTACTTTTATTTCTACTTTTGCCAAAATTGCTTCCTTATAAGACGTGACTTCATAATCAAGGCTTGCAAATCCGGCTGACGCAGATTTTAGATCCGAAGAAATTCCTCTAATAAACATGCTGTAAGGCATATCGTAGGATAGCACAGCATAACTTTCATGATAACTCAAATCCAACAAATTACCCTTTCTGGTCTGGCAGATATTCATAATCGGACCGACATATTTTTTCGGAGCATAAACTATTAAGGTCATATACGGCTCGAGCATTGTTCCGTCTTCTTTTTTTTCATATAAAACCTGGGGCATTGCCAACAAGATTTCAAGATTGAACTCCTGTTTTATTCTTTCCTTAATAATCTGGGCATGTAAAAGTCCCAAAAATCCTACTCTAAATCCGCTTCCCAAATACGAAGAATATTCTTCCGTATAAGTTAAAGCCGTATCATTTAAAGTTATTTTTGCAAGAGAATCTTTTAAATAAATAAAATCACTTGTGCTTTTTGGATACACCCCAAAAAACACCATGGGTTTTGGAATCTTATACCCCGGCAGCGGTTCAAACTCTTTCTCCGAATTTTGAATTTTGAATTTTGAATTTTGAATTTGGGTTATGGTGTCTCCGACACGTATTTTACGGATATCTTTAATTCCCGTAATAATATAGCCAATTTCTCCCGTTGTAAGCTCGATTGAAGAAACCAAATGCGGAGAAAAATATCCTAAATCTGTAACTTCCGACTCAATATTATTTTGATAGAATTTCACTTCTTCTCCTTTTTTTACCTGCCCGTCAACAATTCTCACATAAGCAACCACTCCGCGGAACTCATCGTACACCGCATCAAAAATCAAGCCCCGTAATGTCTTACCTTCGCCGCCTTTTGGAGCAGGAAGCTTTTCGAGAATAGATTTTAAAAGTTTATCTACATTTTTACCGGTTTTCGCAGAAATATAAATTATCTCAGAGGAATTAAAACCAAAAGTTTCAATTAATTCCTTGCTGGTTGTTTCTATCTGAGCATTCGGCAAATCAATTTTATTAACAACAGGAATTAAAATTAAATTTTGTTTTTTCGCTTCTCTAAAATGAGCAACAGTTTGAGCCTGAATTCCCTGAGTGGCATCCACCAGGAGTATTGCGCCTTCACAGGCAGCCAAAGTACGGGATACTTCATACGAAAAGTCAACATGACCGGGAGTATCAATCAAATTCAGAATGTAGGATTCAGAATTTAGAATATATTTCATGCGCACAGGAGCCAATTTAATTGTTATTCCCCGTCTTCGGCTGATGGGATTTTGGTCCAAAAACTGCTCCTGCATTTTATCTTTTTGGATAGTATTGGTTATTTCCAAAAAACGGTCTGCTAAGGTCGACTTACCATGATCAACATGGGCAATAATCGCAAAATTCCTAATGCAGACTTGATCCATGAAGAAAAGTATAGATAGCTTTTAGAGGAAAAGCAACAATATTATGCGACTTCTACTAATTCTTTTTTTTCAACCGCCATAGCCGCTTGCGCTCTCCCAGTATTGTCGCAGCCTGTAAATAAGAGTCCCTCCGCTTGCAGTCTGGGGACTTTTTTCGTTATGACTCCCTCAAGACCACTAATCCCTTTATGTTTTTCTGCCACTATAAACAAAGGGTCATCTTGACCTCCTTGCGGCTTATAATATTCCTTAAAAACAACAATACCGCTTACGGCAGCAACATATTCTCTTCCTAGCAGATCTCTTTCTACGGGATACGGACTCTTATCGGGTCCCATAATTGACCCTACTGTCGATTTAGCTGCCGGAAAAATATCTACTACCTTGGGCATAAAACGCAACTTATCGCTAGATATTTTACTCATTTCAACTCTTAATTTTTTCATTTCCTCTGTTTTGCCAATTTCCAATAATTCCAATGCTGCTTTCACATAGATTTGCTCTATTAATTCCTGATGCTGAGGGTTTTCAAATTCTTGATTTACAATCACTCTAAGAGTTGACTCATATACACCTAGCAGTATTCCCTCTTTCATAAGCTACCTATAACTTTATCTTTATTTTCACACTATATTTTTACAGTATATCTTACTATGTCAAAGGTCAAGGGGAATCTTCTTGACATTATTCTGACAATTATCAAGGGTTCATGCGGGTTCCGTCAATTACCTCATCGCTCTTGCCTAAAATTTCTTTCCAATTGCCTATTTTTTTAAAAATTAGTAGAAATGTACTTGCCTCCTTAACATTAAAAAGCCAAGTTAAGAAAAGATAAAAAGAAAGTCCAATTAAACTTGATGTACCTGCAAGAAATATTAAATTTATAGTGCGGGTCGTATCAAAAACTAATTGATCTAAAAGCTTTATTGGAATATACAGGGAAATACCCATAAGAAAAGTTGCTATAAAAATTTTAATCGGTGGAAAAAATAATAGAATTTTAGGAAACCCGCCAACTTTCTTATCGAGAAGAACAATAAGTATAATTAATTGCAAGACATTAGCTAGACTAAATGCAAATGCAATACTTTCAATGCCCATATTCTGAATAATTACGAAATAATATCCCAAAATTATAAGTACGAGAGTGGAGGCGGCACTGACAAGAAGCGGAACAACGGAATCATGCAATGCATAAAATGCACGGTAAAATAGAACGATTAGGGCCTGGGCAAAAATAGAGAAAGATAAAAATGCAAGTATGTGGCCTGTCAAAACTGTTGCCGGCCAGTCAAACTTATCTGCTCCATAAGCCAATCTAACAATAGGAATACGAAGAACAAGGATAATAATTGAGGCTGGAAGAATAAGATATAGCATCTGATTAAAGCTCGTAATAAAGGTCATTTTAAAATCAGCCAAATTATTTTTTTCACGGGATAAAACCGGAAATGCAGCCTGGGCAATACTAAGTCCAATCAATGAAATTGGAGCGAACATAAGAGTTTTTGCTGAATCAAAAAGAAGATTAGTGCGTCCGGGTTGAGCCATAAAGGCAATAATTGCCGCAAGAATAATCGTACCTATTTGCTGTACGCCAACTTGAATAGTGCGAGGCCACATAAGCATTACTATCTTGCTGATTCCCTGCGATTTGTGGAAATTAAACGATGGAATAAAGGAAAATCCAACTTTCTTAGCAAAGGGGACTTGAAGCATGACAAAGATACTGGCTCCCAAAATAATGCCAAGCGGAACAGCGTAAATCCCGAAATATTGATGGAGCAACAAAATGCCAATTATTATTCCTATATTATAAAATGCAGCTGCAATGCCTGGGATAAAAAAATGATTATATGATTGCAGTATCGCACTAATAAACGTGCCCACTATATAAATTAGCTGGCCAACAACGATGACCCTCATTAAATTAGCCATGAGAATCATGTCGAGTTTTGAAAAATTCTGTCCACCATTGAAAATAGCAAGTATCTTCGGAGCAAAAATTACAAGAACAAGTGAAAAAACTACAAATACGGTAATTCCCGTTACCAAAAGTGTTGATGCCATTTTATGCGCATCTTTCTCTTGGCCTTTAGATAGGTATTCAGAAAAAACAGGTATAAAAGCAGATGCTAAAGCCGCTGCAATAGTTAATTGAAAAATAGTATCGGGAAGTATTGATGCATAATTATAAATACCCAAAGTGTTGGATGGACCAAAAATAGAAAATAACAGCCTTGTACGTACGAGTCCCAAAATTTGAGACAAAATTACCGTTGCCATTATTATAAAAGCGGCGGAAAGAATATTGGTTTGACGCGACAAAAGCATGTTGAAGCTTTTTTTCAAAAAATTCTGAGCCATGTTGTATTTTACAGTATAGCATGCTAAAATAGCGCAATGCCAGTGATAAGAAGTGCTAAGAAAAAATTAAAAGTTGATAGAAAAAGGGAATCTTCCAACAAAAAAGCAGAATCTTTTATTAATTTTATTATTAAGAAAACCCAAACAAAACCAACTCCGGGAAACATACAGGAAGCTTTTAAAGCTATCGATAAAGGAGTAAAGAAAGATATATTCCACAAGAATAAAGCGGCTCGCCTAAAATCCAGATTGTCAAAGCTCCCTCTCAAAAAATCATCAACAAAGACAAAAACCACTAAAAAGAGCGTTAAATAACTTCATTAATCTTTGACAAAATTCTCAAATTCCCCTAGACTAAATTTATCATGCCAGATAATCTTCCTTCTATAAATTTTGCAAAAGATAAGCAAATTCCTCTCTTTGATAAATTCATGAATTGGGCACTAACAGTAGGCCGTTTAATTGTAATTATAACCGAGGTAATAGCAATAATAGCTTTCGTTTATCGATTTTCCCTTGATGAGAAACTTGTTGATCTTCATTCCGCGATTAAACAGAAACAGAATATAATTTCTGTTTTAAAAAATGATGAGAATAAGTACAGAAATTTACAAGATCGCATCGCGTTAGCTTCGACTTTTTCAGAAAAAGCTATTTCATCTAATAAAACTATTGCAGATATTGTAAATCTGATACCAAATCAGGTAAGAACTAATAATTTAATTTTTAGTAAAGATCGCGTGAGCATGGATGTTAGTATGGTTTCTATATCATCCTTAACAGATTTTATAGAGTCTCTTAAAAATTACCCCAATATGAAATCTATAAGCATAGATAATATAGAAAATAAACCATCCGTTGGTCTTTCCGTCGATATCACAACCATGCTTAAATAAAATATGCAGAATAAATATTTCCCAACTTTTCCATACTTAACTTCAGAACGAAGTAAAAAATTTTTTGGCATAATATTAACTTTTTGTGCTTTATCTTTTTTTGGATTTTTTGCGATAAAACCAACTGTTTCAACAATTCTCAAATTACAAAAAGAGCTTTCTGATAGTCAGTTCGTTTTTGACCAGCTGGAAATTAAAATAAAAAATCTAACTACGCTCAGAAAACAATATTCTAATTTACAAGATGATTTGTCAATTGTAACTAGCGTAATAACTATACAGCCAGATGTTCATCTTCTTTTTGCGCAAATACAATCTATCGCACAAACATCAAATATTGCTATAAAAAAACTTCAAAATTCCGAAGTAGAAGTTTTGCGCAATGATAAAAGCGTAAATAAAAACTACTATTCTTATTCTTTTACTATCGGAGGTTCGGGTTCTTTTGAAAATATACTCAGATTTGTACAAATGCTTACAAATATGGAAAGGGCTATAAATATCGATACATTCTCCATCAATAACATAGCTGATCAAAAAAACGACTCCTTAGGATTCGACATTCAGGGAATTGCTTTTTTCAAAGATAATTTATGATTTCCTAAATATGAAGCAAAAGGATATTTTAATTATTATAATTCTGCTTTTTATTTTTACTTTAGTTTGGATAGGGGGAAGTATCTATCATAACGCAGTAAGCTCTACAATATCCGAAACAACAAGTAAAGACATCTTTCCTATTGAACCTGTTTTTGACACGAAAACCATCGATAAATTAAAAAAAAGGCAAAAAATAATTCCATCTTTCGAATTAGAAAATATTATTCCTACCCCCATTGCTTTACCAACTCTAAAAATTTCTCCTAAAAATGCATCCGAAGAAGGAAAACTTCTGTTATGAACCATTCGACAAGCTCAGGATCATATTGCCTTCGGCTCTGAGGCTCAGGCTCGAAGAGAGGAATTTGGAATATGAAAAAATTATTCAGCAAGAAAAACCTAACGATTTTAGGTATTATTCTTGTTTTAATAGGCATTCCCCTAACAATTTTTATTCTTAAAAATCAAACCGTATTCAAAAGCAGAGCTTCAGGGTCAGAGGAACCGCTAAACGTAAAAATCACGAATATAACAGACACGTCCTTTGCTATAACCTACCAGACTGAATCGCCTTCTACCGGCTCTATTAGTTATGGAAACGATAAAAAACTGGGGGAATCCGAATTGGAAGATATAGATAAGGAAAAAGGAGCTTTTTCTCCCAAAAAAATTCACAGCATATCCGTAAAAAAACTAACCTCCGCTACAAAATATTATCTGACAATTATCTCAGGCTCCAACACATTTTTAAATAATGGCGCTCCTTTTGAGGCAACAACCGGACCTAACATTTCTTCTGCATCCGCCAAGTCAAACTTGGCATCCGCCAAACAGCAGACTATAAAGGGAAAAATTGTCCTTCCTGACGGCAATGCTCTTCCTGATGCGCTCGTATATTTAAATGCGGAAAACTCACAGCTTTTATCCAGCACCACTACGAAGAATGGAGAATTCAGTTTTTCTCTAAAAGAATTACGTACAGCTGATTTTTCTTCGTATTTTGATACAAATGAAGACACTATTTTAAAAATTGTCGCGACCAATGGCTCCTTAACATCAAATGTATCAGCATCCCTAAGTCAGGATGGCTCCATCCCAACCATAACGCTGTCTAATGATTACGATTTTACACAGAAATCTTCCACTACAAAATCAGCAGCTGTTCAATCATCAGGTTTTCCCTCAGTAACTGTCACGCCGGAGGGCAACCTAAAACCTAAAATAATAAGTCCAAAAGAAAACCAAACTATTGCCGACCAAAAACCCCAATTCCGCGGAACAAGCTTGCCCAATGAAAAAGTGGAAATCATTATTCACTCTGCAGAAGAAATAACAACTCAGGTGACTGCGGATAGTAACGGAAATTGGACATATAAACCCTTGACCAATCTTTCTCCGGGAGTGCATACAATAACTATAAAAACCAGGGATTCCCAAGGCATATTAACAACCATCATTCAATCATTCACTGTTCTTGCAGCAGAAGCTCAAATGCCAACAGTTACTTCATCCGCAACTCCGATCGCTATTCCAATCCCGACTCCTACGGCTTCTTCCCCAACGATTGTTATGCTGACTCCTCTCTCCGCACCAACCCCCACCCCCCCTCCTATTCTTGCGCCTATCGAATCAAAAGGCGGTCTTCCGCCAACAGGAAACTCCCCAACATTTTTAATTATCGGAGGCATTATTACCGCAATTTCCGGATTAGCGCTTTTCCTTTTACTTTAAAGACCTCTTGTAGCAGAGCGGACATCGTAAATTCGATATGATTGATTTGCAAAAGCAACCGGAAAGTTTTTTTCGTAAAATAATTCATTTGCTTTAAAACCGTACTTTTCACCCGGACCAATAACTACGTAACTAATTTTGTATTGTTTTAAAAGAGGAAGAGACAGATTCCCTCCAGAAAACATTGTTCCCATGTCCCGCGAACGTTTCGTATCGGAAAACCCAAAATTTACAACCCAAGGCTTAAAGCCCATAACTATACTCCGGCCTCCCCAAACCATAACAAAATGGTTGGTTGAAGTATCGGTTAAAAATACAGACAAAGGATTGGTTGCGTTTCGTACTTGAATACCAAGATTAATATCATCAGCTGGACTAAGCTGTAATTGATTACGGTTAATTGCCTGTAAACGGGTTAATTCCAGAACGCCGGTCAAAGTCAAACCCAAAAAAATAACTACTGCAATAAATGTTCCTGCAAAAGCTTTCCTTGATAACCAACTTAAAACTATTGCGCAAAGTGTTGAAAAAGCAAAATAAGACCACATGAAAAACTTTGCATTATCCCAAAGAATCGGCTGAAATAAAATCAGATTTCCTACTATAAAAACGGTAATAAATCCTGCTATCCAGCTTTTAGATAAAATTTTTTCTTGCCGGACAAAGAATAAACCGACAACTGAAACCGGCAAAGTCAATCCCCAAAGAGATATCCACATTGCTGCCCAACCGACAATGCTATTGTTTGCAGTCCAACCGGGAAGCCACTTTACAAAATTATCTATTTGGATACCGCCTGCAATAAATATTAAATAAAATATTAAAGATAAAATAGCTGCCGGCAGAATGTAAAAAAGCAGTAATTTCCAGCGTCTCAGGGAAATAAAACACATGAATCCGGTTACAATAACAATGACGATAAAACTGTGTATATGTACTATTGAAAGTAATCCGGCCATTAATCCTAGGGCTGCTAAAATAATTTTTGTTCTTTTTATGTGCTGTGATTTTTGCAATATCCATGCCAGGCCGGCCATTACCCAAATACCAATAGTCATGCCTAGAAGAAATGCCCGCTGCGGCAGTAAAAATCCGACAATTGCATTTCCGGAATACCAATCATATTGATTAATCCTAGTGTAATGAACAGGCGGATAAAGAAGCATCTGTAAAGTTGGATGCGCAAAAAAAGCGTTAATAAAATTAATAAAACCCGGTCCGGATGAAAGAAAAAAAATGGAAATTGAAATAACAGCAATCTTTTTTGACTTAAAAAGTTGTAATAATAATATATACATTCCAATTATGAGCAAAAGAGAAAAAATAATTGAAGGAATAATTATTGCCAAAGGTAAAGGAAAGCCAATTCGCATTAACATGCCCGAAATAAAATCTGTTAAAAACGGATAAGTAGATTTTCCTCCCGCATACATCGGATGATACGCAAACCAAGTATTCATGGGTTTAAAAGCAAAAGTTGATGTGATGGCAATATGCAATGGCCAATCGCTCCAAACATGTTCATGTCCTAAGTAAAAACCGGTTTTATTCTCCGTTATGATTCGTGAAAAAAGCAATATAAAATATGTGCCAAAGGTAATTAATAAAAATAGAAGCGGGAATTTGTGTTCGTTAATTACTTTCTTCATTAATCTTTGCTTTCATAAAATAATTTATGAGCATAATTATAAAAATAGCAAGGGAAAGTATAGAAAAGAGAAATTGATAAGTTGAAGATATATCAAAAATAATGTTTTTCGGGGCTGTTGGATTATTGAAAATTACATTGTAATAATAATATGAATAAAATAGATTAATAAAATTAATGAGTGCAAGGATGGCATAACTTACAAGAAGTATTCTTGACCGGAAAATACACGCTGAAATAACAAGCAGTGAAAAAACAGGAAATAAGTGTCTTTCATGCATACGGGTTAAAAATAAAAAGAAAGCAAATGACAAAATCGCATATATCAAATAATCAAATTTTATAAATGACTTTGATTTTTTCTTTAATATTGGAATAAAAACAACTAAAACTACTAAGAAAAATAAAATATAGCCCCAGAGATGATATGGAAGATTCAAAAATTGCAATGAATCCTGTTTCCACCATCCAAAAAGTGCCCAAAAATTATAAGCATTAATGGATGTATAAGGATAAACACTCAAAGAATTAAATGAATGTTTAAATGACCCGAGAACTGGGTCATTTGGGAAAAACGGAATTGTGACAATAAAAAATATAAATAAAGATACTCCAAATGCTTTTAAGATTTTTTGGGCCGAAAAGTTTTTAATTGCTCTAAATAACATTAATGGGAAAAGGGAAATATTTAAGGGTTTTATTGAAAACGATAAAACACTGGTTGATAAAGATTTAACGAGATTCTTTTTTTCTTCAAGCTGATATAACGAAAGAATAAGAAGAAAAGTTGGTATCGCATCAATCTGCCCCCAAATGGAACTGTTAAAAATAATGCTTGGGTTTAGCAAATAAAAAATGCTCCCTAAATATGCCCATTTTTTAGAATGTTTCTTTATAATTTTAAAAATTACAAGTGCGGTCAAAATATCAAAAATATTACTTATAGCTTTTATGTAAAATTCAAAACCGGTTGAAAAAATTGCTCCTTTTCCAAAAATTAAAACGAATATTTTGGACAAAATAAAAAGAATAAAATAAAAAAACGGAAAATAATCTGCAAAAAAATTTGCTGAATAAAAATTAAACGGCCCAACTTCAACAAGCCTTGACGCCCATGCCTGCCAATCATTCATGTCAATTTTGAAACTTGGTAAAATGAATAAAGAGATACGCAAAAATAGAATCAATGTTAGGGAGATTTTAAATGAAAAAGGCATCTTTCTTAAAAAAGACCTCATAATTTATTATATAATTAAATAATTATGAAACAAAGGTCTTTGGCTTGCCTGCTTCCCCTCATCCTCTTAATCGTAGGATTTACAACGCACTTTATTTTCATCTGGCACCCAAACCAAGTAGTTTTCGATGAAGCTCATTATGGTAAAGCTGTCAATGGTTATCTGACGGGTAAATATTTTTTTACAGGCCATCCCCCGCTTGGGCCTCAGCTAATTACTTTGGGCGCTTGGCTTGGCGGATACAGAGATCTCGGATTTTCTTTCGATCACATTGGCCAAATTTTTCCCAATTCTACTTTTATTGCTTTACGCATTATGCCTGCATTAGCAGGCGCTCTTTTGCCTTTGGTTATATATTTTTTTCTTCTTAATCTTGGTTTGCCGCGTATTCTAGCTTTTACTGGAGGACTGCTATTAAGCTTTGACAACGCCCTAATTGTTGAATCGCATAATGCGTTTATCACTTCTTTTGTTATTTTTTTTGGTTTTCTCGGGCTTACATTTTTTGTTAAGGCTCGCCAACATAATTATTCCTGGTTTTTTCTTTTGCTGTCAGGCGTTTCTTTAGGGTTAAGTCTGGCTGCGGAATGGACAGCTGCCGGATTTTTTATTTTTGTTGGCCTTTTATTTCTGAAAGATTCCCTGCTTCTTAAAAAACTTTTCAGGTTAAGTAGTATTGCCTTGATCTTTATCGCAACTGTTTTTCTTACTTATTTTACTGTTTTTCAAATTCACTTTGCTCTTTTGCCAAAATCGGGAACAGGAGACGCTTTTATGACTCCTGCATTCCGTCAGGGAAAACTTAATCCCTTTGAAAAATTCATGGAGCTAAATATGACAAGCTACCAAACCAACTTAATTGGCATTAAAAGCACTCATCCCTACAGCAGCAAATGGTACACCTGGCCTCTTATGACAAGACCAATTTTTTACTGGTCGGGGATGGATGAAAAAATTTATCTTATGGGTAATCCTGCCTTGTGGTGGGGATCCAGTCTTGCCGCAGTAATTTTTATTTGTTTATTTTTCATAAAGGGATGGCGGAAAAATTCAACCGCATCGCTACTTTTATTAGGTTACGTTTCTGCATATGCACCTTTCATACCTGTTCCCAGAATACTGTTTCTTTATCATTATTTTGCGCCCTTAATATTTGCGGTAATGATGTTAATTTTTCTTATTAATAAAATTCCGCGCCCATACAAAACTTATGTTCTCGTATTTTATACTATTGCAGTAATTCTAAGTTTTCTTTATTTCAGTCCCCTAACTTACGGCTTAAAACTAAATGACAGGGAATATCAGCAACGCGTTTGGTTTGAAACCTGGAGATGAGCGTTATAGAGCCTTAAGGAATTGGACAATTTCCAATTTGAATTTCACACTCTACATATTTTTGGACTTCTGAAAAATTTCCGTTACCTATTCTTGGAATCAAAACCCACTGATTGTCGTATGCTATGGATGACGGTGGATTAATAAAGATACCGACTTTGTCCGAATAGGGATTTGAATAGAAAAAAACCACGTTATTGGTTTGCGCGTCCTTCATCTTCTGAGCTAATTTTATAAAATCATCATATTCTTCTGACTTTACATTGGTATCAAGACTACCTTGGAATACATCGTATAGTCCCATAAGTTTACTCGGGTTCAGAATAATATTTAAAGAAAGCGCTTTATCCCTAAATGCTTTTATTACGATATCCTGCCGTTTGGCTCTTGCAAAATCTGTACCTTCTGATCCTATTGCATGCCGTGAACGGACAAATTTAAGAGCTTTTTCCCCGTCCATATGTTGCGCTCCCTGCTGAAAGGTTAAATGTTCATACCGACACGGAAATGCTTCGGCAATAGCTGATGCTGTCGCTCTTTTCTCAAACTCATCTTCTTTAAATCCGCAATCGTCAATTTCTTTACCTGAAATTGGATACTCTAAGTCTTCAAAACTTTTTTCAACAACCACGTTAATTCCTCCAATCACATCTATTGCTCTTATAAATCCGTTAAAATCAATTCGCAACACATAATCAACCGGCTGATTGAGGATTTTTTCAACAGCCGCTTTTACTAAAAGGATTCCGCCTCCTTTTCTTCTTTCTTCTCCTATTGCATATGCTGTATTAATTTTCGATTTAAGATCTTGTATCCATAAATCCCGCGGAATTGATATAAGCGTTGTTTTTTGAAATTTGGGGTCAATGCTGGCATAGATAATAGTATCTGTGAGAAGCGGTCCATCGTGCTCTCCCCCGCCAATGCCTAAAAATAATACATTTATTCTACTCTCTGTTTCCTTAAGAATTATTTCTCTTTGAAAAAAGTATTGGAAAAGAACCGGAGACCATTTAATTCCTTCTACAATAAGTCGCCCAAAAAGTCCAATAAAGAGAAGCAATAGCGCTATTACTATTGTTTTCCTATGCATTTTTAATAATTTTATAAAATTCTTTAGCATCAAGACTCGCCCTTCCCACTAATATTCCGTTAATTGAGTCCATCTTGGTAAACGAGGAGACATTCTCCGACGTAACGTTACCTCCATACAAAATCGGAGTTATGGAAAATCTCTCTTTTATTGCTTTCGCAGCTTTGTCTGCATTTTCCGGAGTATCTGCCGGAGCAGGACTAATAGATGTTGGCGGCTCATATACAGCAATTACTACGCCTTCCGGAATTAAACTCTCTTGATTGTCTGCGCAAAATATAACTTTAAGACCCCATTTATCTGCCATTTTCGCCTTTTCCTCCAGCATTGTTTCTGTTTCCGCAAAATATTTTCTCCGCTCCGAATGCCCAATCAAGACATAATCGGCAAATTCCTTAATCTGTCTTCCATTAATTGCTCCTGTATATGCGCCTTCATCAAAAGGTGAAATATCCTGCGCTCCGAGCTTTATTGGAAGCTCCCGTTCCGCAATAAATGCTTTCATTACGGGAAGACAAACAAATGACGGACAAATAATTATCTCTTTATTTGATAAATCTTGGTCTTTAAAACTTGACATTGCGGAAAGCCAATCCTTGGCTTCAGATTCTGTTTTATTTGACTTCCAATTAGCTGCAATAAAAATCTTTTTCAGATATTCTATGTGATACAATTACAAGACTCTAAACTAATTATACTATGAATTCAGACTTTCTCAAGGACTTAAATCAGGAGCAAAAAAGAGCGGTTTTGCAAACTGAAGGCCCTATTATTATCTTGGCAGGCGCAGGCAGCGGTAAAACAAGAGTTTTGACCTATAAGGTTATCTATTTAATAAAAGAAAAAAACATTGACCCGTTTAATATTCTGATGGTTACATTTACCAATAAGGCCGCCAATGAAATGAAAGAAAGAGTTCAGAAAATGGGCACAAGCCCAACCATTGCCACCTTCCATTCTCTTTGCGCAAAAATATTGAGAATCGAAGGAAAACACATAAGCCTTACTTCTCAATTCGCTATTTACGATACTCAGGACCAGATTGATGCAATAAAGGAGGCAATGAAAAGACTTGATATCTCTATAAAAGATTACAAACCATCTTCAATCTTGGCAAGTATATCTCAAGCAAAAAATGAGCTCATTAGTGAATCCGAATACTCAAAATACGCAAGAGGATACTTTCAAGAAAAAGTTGCAAAGATTTATCCTCTGTATCAAAAAATATTGTCCGAAAACCATGCCCTTGACTTCGATGATCTTCTTTCAAAAACCGTATTTTTATTTGAAAATAATCCTGAAATTCTTATAAAATATCAAAACCGCTATAGGTATATTTTGATTGACGAGTATCAGGATACTAACCGCGCACAATACATTTTGACAAGAAAATTAGCCAAAAAGTGGAATAATATTTGTGTTGTCGGAGATTTTTCTCAAAGTATTTATTCCTGGCGCGGCGCAGATTTTACTAATTTATCTCGCTTCAAAGAAGACTTTAAAAATACTAAAACCTTTGCTCTTTCTCAAAATTATCGGTCGACACAAAAAATTTTGGATGCTGCTTCTTCTGTAATATCTAAAAACACTACTCATCCTGTACTTAAACTTTGGACAGGAAACTCGGGAGGCGAAGAAGTTATGGTATTTGAAGCGCAAAATGAACAACGGGAAATAGAATTTATAGTAAGTAAAATAGAAGAATTAAAAATAATGGTCGACAACAGTAAGAAAGAGTTTAAGTTCTCCAACATTGCAGTTTTATACAGAACTAATGCTCAATCGCGGGTTTTGGAAGAAATTTTTTTACACAATAGCATTCCTTATATTCTTATCGGCGGAACTCGGTTTTATGAAAGAAGAGAGATCAAGGATGTACTAGCGTATCTGAGAGTTTTAGATAATAAAAAAGATAAAATATCTTTAAAACGTATAGAAAAAATCGGAAAAAAGAAAATGGAAAAATTTTTGGAATTTTCCCGTGAACGGGATCCCGCTGAGGCGGGACAAAAAACTATCGATCTCCTAGATGAAACTCTTCAAAAAACAGAATATCTTAAGACGTATGATGATCGGGACGAGGACGACAGAGAAAGGTTGGAAAATATTAAAGAACTTCGTTCGGTTGCGCTTAAATTTCCGGATCTTACAAATTTTTTAGAAAATGTTTCCCTTGTTGAACAGGAATATTTGCCGGATAAATTAGATGGTCAAATTAAAAAAGATGCAGTAACGCTTATGACATTGCATGCGGCAAAAGGCCTTGAATTCCCATACGTATTTATGGTTGGAATGGAAGAGGGCATATTCCCGCACTCTCGATCACTTATGGATAAATATGCGCTTGAGGAAGAAAGAAGACTTTGCTATGTTGGAATGACACGAGCGAAAATACGCCTTTTTTTGAGCTATGCTCAAAAGAGAATATTTTTCGGTCAAAGAACATCAAATGTAATATCCAGATTTATACTGGAAATGCCTAAAGCTGTAATAGAAAAAAATATTCATTTAATTCAAGTGTCACAAGATTTTATATGAAAGACGAATTATCTTCTCATCCCCTTCAATCTGTTGAGTGGGGAGAATTTAGAAAAAAAACAGGAATTAAAGTGATAAATGTCAATGGAATTCAAATGACGATTCACAAAATCCCCCACACTCCTTGGACGGTTGGGTATGTTCCCAAGGGTCCCATTCCAACTGCCGATATGATTTCTGATCTTAAAAAAATAGGCAAACAAGAAAAATGTATTTTTATTCAACTTGAGCCGAATGTTATTGCTGAAAATTTAAAATTGAAAATTGAAAATTTAGGTCTGCATCCGGCTGCTCATCCTCTCTTTACGAAATACACCTTTATTCTTGACCTGACAAAATCCGATGAGGAATTATTAAAAGGAGCGCATTCGAAAACAAGATACAACATAAAAGTAGCCATCAAACACGGAGTTAAAGTTGTTCAGGATGATTCGAATGCTGCTTTTGAAACCTATCTTAAATTAACCGAAGAAACTACAAAAAGACAAGGATTTTATGCGCATACCAAAAAATATCATAGATTAATGTGGGAAACTCTTTGTCCTACTCAAAACAAGCTAGACACAGATAGGTTAACTGCACATTTATTTTTAGCCAAATATAAAGAGCAAACGCTGGCTGCGTGGATTTTATTTGTTTACAAAGATGTCCTTTATTATCCATACGGCGCATCGTCAAGTCTGCGCAGAGAAACTATGGCATCAAATTTAATGATGTGGGAAGCAATCAAATTCGGAAAAAAATTAGGACTTAAAAAATTCGACATGTGGGGAGCATTAAGTAATAATCCGGATAAAAACGATCCTTGGTATGGGTTTCACAGATTCAAGCAGGGTTACGGCCCAAAACATATCGAATTTGCAGGAAGTTTTGATCTTGTTGTAAATGTTTTACTTTATGATATATATAAAATTTTGGATAAAATCCGCTGGGCAATCTTAAAACTTAGGAAGTGAAAAAATATTATTTTTTTATCGCCATTATTCTTCCTTTTGTCTTATTGAAAATTACCAACCTGGGTATTCGTCTCTCCGATACGAATATCTACTTTAACGTGGCTTTTCGAATATTGCAGGGTCAATTACCGTATAAAGATTTCTTTTTTGCAAATTTCCCTATTTTCGCATATATTTCATCTTTTTATTACTTTTTAGCCTTTGGCAATATTAATTTATTTTATTTAACTTCGATAATCGAAACTATAATCGTAACTTTTTTTATTTATATAATTTCTTATGCAAAAACAAAAAATTATTTAATTTCTATCACCAGCTCTCTACTTTATATCTATTCTTTTATTATTTTGTCTACATCTGATCATCAAACAGGGGTATCTACGGCATCATTGTTTGCGATATTGGCTTTCTATTTTCTTAATAAGGAAAAAAGTTTTATTTCCGGACTTTTTATAGCCTTATCCATACTTACGAAAGCATATTTCCTTCCGATAATTCTTTCTTTTTTATTTTATTTGCTAATTAAGAAACAATGGAAGCGTATTGCGTCTTTTTCTCTTGGAATTATAGTGACAGGCATTATTATATTGCTACCATTTTTAATTTTATCATCAAAAGAATTTATTAATGATATTTTTGGATTTTCCCTAACACGACCACCAGGACTGCTAAAAACAGATATCGCCTGGTTCTTTATGACGAAAGATTTTTTATTTTTTCTATTGTTTTTGTTCAATTTGATAAATTTTAAAAAAAATTTGTTTTTTTCCTTAGTGTCATTATTTTCACTTCTATTTTTTCTCGGCTATCAAGATATCTACTATCTTTATTTAAACTTTTTAACTCCATTCTTATGCCTTTCTTTTTACGAAATGAATTCTTTCATAAAGAAACAGTTAGGGGTTCAAGAAATGGTAATTTTAACTATTGTTTTATTCTTTATTTCTCTTAATTTTTTTGTGTATATTGATAATTATCGAAACTTACAAAAAGTTAATGGTATTGATAATATAATTTCTATTATTAAAAAATTAAGACCAAATTATCTTTACGGATATAATGGGCTTACGCCCGCCTTGTCTGTTATTACGAATGTTCCCGCATTATCCAATGTCAATGATGCTTATGTATATTTTTTTAGAAGAGGAATGTACAATAAGGAAACCTTAACTGATCAAGCAGTTTCAAAAAAAACAATTATCATTACTCAAGGCGCTGAATATCCCGAATATAATATAAAACAAGATGTTCTGGACAATGAAATTCTTAACAAGGAAAAGGTCTATAAATATTGCAAAAATATTTTGAGCGTACCGGTAAAAGCTGAAGGAAATACCAACCGAATCAATCTATTCAAGTGTTATCAAAATTAAAATTTTATTTTTTAATTTCATATAAATATATATCATTTACCTTGTCATAAGTTAGGAGAGGCAGATTAATTTTATATCTAAAGCTTACCAATAAAGTTCCGTGATTTAATTCTTTTAAAAATTTCGGCTTAAGTCTTTCCAGCGTTTTTGGGACAAGATAAACAAATATTACGGATGCTTGAGAAATATTTACATCATGGAAATTTTTCCTAATAATTTTTACTTTTTTATCAAGACCTTTTATTTTAAATTTAATTCTGGAAAACCAATATCGTAATGGGTCGATTTCGATTCCTACTCCTTTTGCGCCGAATTCTTTCGCTGCGATCAAAAGAAAGGTTCCGTCTCCTGAACCTAATTCATAGACAGTGTCTTTTGAGGAAATATTGGCAAGTTTGCAGGCGGCACGGGCTATTTTTTTATTAGTCCTCCACCAAGGGGCCCAAGGACTATCCGGTGGCCAAAACATGGAAAGAAGTAAAAACAAAAAACAAATCACCAACAATAAAATAATGTTTATAACCCACCATAAAGCCATATCAAATTTTAAGCATTACTTTTCCTACAAGTTCTTTCTTATCTGCCCAATCAAAACTTCTACTATCCGTACTTTCCCTCTTGTTGTCTCCCGCAACAAAAAGTTTCTTTTTTTTAATTTTAGCAATTCGTTTTATTATATACCGCCCCCTTTTCAAAACAACTATATCTCCAATTTTGGGCTTGCTTAACAAATATGAAAGTCTATTCACCAAAATTACATCTCCCGGATTAAATGTGGGAATCATACTATTGCCTTCAATTTTGAATTTAAAAAGAGGAAGCATTGTTATTTTGCAGTGGATTTTGTTTTCTTAAATATCTCTGCAATTTCATCAACAGCTCTTACTAATTCCTGTGCCAATTGAACATTAACTTCCTGCTTATTTTTCGAACAAAGCTTGGCTGCTTTCCAAAATGTTTCATGCAAATTAGGAAACATTTGCAAGTGTTCCGGCTTAAAATAATCCGTCCAGAGTATCAATAGCTCATCTTTACACTTTCTTGCATGCTCTTCTTTAGTCCAGACCATTCTTATTAAAGCGTTATCCTCATTCTTGCTTTTTCCCCTTTCCGGAAGCTCATTAATTTTTTGCACCATTTTCAAAACGGTTGCCGCTGCAATTTGCGCCACTTTTGGATCGTAAATACCGCAAGGAACATCACAATGAGCGTATGCTGTTTTTGTTGGCAATAATTTTGCTAAAAAAGAAAGGATAAAATTTTCCATTGCTGCCTCATGATAAATCGTTATTAATGAAAAGTCAATCTAAATCCCGCACCGAAGCGGTGCGGGATAAAATTTCCTTGCAAAAAGTAGTTATTTTTCGTAACATGAGCTTATGCTTCATTTTGATGTTGTATGCGTTGGTAATGCAAAAATAGATACTTTTCTTACTCTTCACGAAGCAAGTGAGCATTTTCGTTTAATAAAAGAGACCAATGAACTGGCAATAAAATTTGGTGAAAAAATAACTGTCGATAAAGCAGAACTTCTGCTTGGAGGAAATGCGGCAAATGTTTCCGTTGGTATTTCCCGTCTTGGATTGAACACTGCTCTCGTCGCCGAGATAGGTAAAGACGAATTTGCCCAAAAAATAATAAATACTTTATCTAAGGAGAATGTTGACGTTTCGAATATCGCACAAACAGAAGGACAACAATCATCCTTCTCTACAATCATAAACTTCAGAAACGAAAGGACAATTTTCTCCGAACATGTCCGAAGAGAACA
The DNA here is from genome assembly GCA_001782645.1 of Candidatus Levybacteria bacterium RIFCSPLOWO2_12_FULL_37_14. GTDB lineage: Bacteria > Patescibacteriota > Microgenomatia > Levybacterales > UBA12049 > GWB1-37-8. Next base: position 29,488 of record MFPH01000015.1, read on the forward strand.
TAATTTCAATTTTGAAAATATTACAACTCCATGGGTTTATCTAACCTCTTTG
>MFPH01000016.1 GCA_001782645.1 Candidatus Levybacteria bacterium RIFCSPLOWO2_12_FULL_37_14
CGTTTAAAAAGTTATGATGCCAGGGTAATCGATTCGTGCTGTCAACAAATTCTGGACACAGCGATACGAACCGGCGCCAAAGTCGTGGGTCCGATACCCCTCCCATCCAGAAGATCAGTTTACGCCATCAATAAATCTCCCTTTATCGACAAAGATGCCAAAGATCATTTCGAAATCAAGGTTCACAAAAGATTAATTGATATTATTTCCCCAACCGACAAGACAATTGACAGTTTAACCCACCTTGAACTTCCAGCGGGAGTAAATATAGAAATCCGCATGTAAACCAAACTCAAATCTCAAAGCGCAAAGCTCAAAACCACAACTCAAATCTCAAAATTATTTTACCTTCCATACTCTGTAGTATGGAGTGTTGCATTTGACAAACGTCTGCCTTTCTTGTTAACATTCCGTCATTATGAACATTGAGACAGACGGGAATCGATTGCCGCAATCTTCCGAGCCACGACTGGTGCGTTTGAGTCAGACACAAATAGGATTTAGGTATAGTTCATTATGTCTTGCTCAGGCGCTGAACACAGAGACCAATGAAGGAAAACCAATATATGCGTATGTACGAGTTTCAACTCCAGACCCAAATGAAATAACTATCTTTCAAGTAGACCTGGAAGGGAAAGTAGAACGTACAACTCATGTCAGCTATAGTATGGGAGAAAAAGAGATATACAATAGAGATGAAATTGGGCATGGAAGAATCCCTGAAGAAGAATTCAAGAAAATGTATTTAGCTATAGGCGGTAGATTCGATTCCAGTGTGGATATGCAGCATAAAATTGAAGAAATAATTTTACTTATTGAACCAAAAAATAAAACAGAACGAGTAAAGACTACAGTATTGGAACAAAGCGATATTGTTGACCAATTTAAGGAATATGGAGATTCTATGCGAATATTTAGGGAGAGTTCGAAGAACTAAGCCATAAGCTTATTTATTCAGGCGTATTGCATTTATTCCTCTCTTTGTATATAATTACCCTTGAAAGTCATGTTTAACCGATTGGAGGTAAATAAGGCTGCATAAATAGGAAGTTTAAGGGACAATCCCTGAAGCGACTGTGTGCAGTCGCTTTTTTGGTTTTATGAATTCAATACTGGCAAAAAAAGTTGAACAAGGACAAAAATTCTTGGAAGATGGCAAACGCATTCCTGTTACTAAATTAAACGTAAATGGGAATATTGTTGTTGCAATCAAAACGCAAGCGCGGGATAAATATTCTGCAGTTCAGCTTGGATTTGATAAAAGAGCAAAATTAGCTCCAAAAAGCAATAAGTCCCCCTTTAGATTTTTAAGAGAAGTCAGAATGGCAGATGCGGAAATACTGCCTGCTGTCGGAGATGTAGTTAAAGCAAGTGATGTTTTCAAACCGGGTGATGTTGTAAATGTTACCGGAATATCCAAAGGAAAAGGTTATGCAGGCGGAGTTAAAAGATATCATTTTAAGGGTGGACCCCGAACGCACGGACAATCCGACCGCGAAAGAGCACCGGGCTCTATCGGATCAACCACTACTCCCGGAAGAGTTTATCGAGGGAAAAGGATGGCAGGACGAATGGGTCATGAGCAGGTTACAGTTAAGAACATAAGAATTGTATCGGTTGACGACAATTTCATTTTAGTTAAAGGTTTGGTTCCCGGCGGAAGAAATACTTTGTTAATGCTTAAGAAAGTAAAAGACGTTGATAATAAATTTATCCCTTTGTACGCGGATAAAGTTGAACCCGCCGTCGCTTCCGCCTTCGTTAAAACTACGGCGGACAAGAAAGCTTTGGCGGGCAAGGAAGAAAAGAAGGAAGTTAAAGTTAAAGTGAAGGAGGAAAATAAATAATGGCTGTTGCAAAATCAAAAGTCAAATCTCCCGCCTTCGCTAAAGCTTCCACCGACGCTAAAGCTGTGGCGGACAAGTCGGCGGGCAAGCAAAAATCAAAAACACGAACTAAAGTTCAAAAAACAATGAAGAAAACTGTTGTGAAAAAAGCTACGGCAAAAGCAAAAGTGGCAAAACTTGAGGCTTCCGCCAAAGGCGGATCAGCCTTGGGCCGAAAAATTGCTGTTTCAGCCTCTAAGAAACAGGTAAGCTTAAATGTTTCGGTTTTTGATACCAAAGGAAAAATTGCCGGAAAGATTGAGCTTCCTGCAGAAATATTTGGTGTTAAAATAAATAATCCTCTTATGTCCCAAGCTGTCCGTGTTTATTTGGCAAATCAAAGGCAAGGAACGTCTAAGACGAAAGACCGGGGAGAAGTCAGCAGAACAACCAAAAAAGTCTGGCAGCAAAAGGGAACAGGAAGAGCCAGGCATGGTTCAAGAAGAGCTCCTATTTTTGTCGGCGGAGGACGTGTTTTTGGTCCAACTCCCCGCGATTTATCCTTAAGCATCTCAAAGAAAATGAAAACCCTCGCGCTTTTTTCGGCGCTCTCCTCCAAACTCAAAGATAGTGAAATAAAAATCATCAAAGGTTTAGAAACAATTGCGCCTAAAACAAAATTAATGGCGCAAATTTTGGAAAATTTGGAAATAAAAAAAGCTTCAAGAGTTTTGCTGATAATGCCAAAGGCGGGAAAGGAATCAGAAAATGTTTATAGGGCGGCAAGAAACATTGAAGGAATAGAAATTCAAAGCGCAAATTCACTCAACGTATACAGAGTTTTGGATAGCACATTAATTCTTATGATGAAAGATTCCATAGATACTCTTAAAAAAACTTTTGTTAAGAATTAAAAAATTATGAATATAGGAGACGTTATTATTGCGCCGGTTATAACAGAAAAATCAATGAAAGATGCGGGACGCGGGAGATATACCTTTAAAGTTGCCAACGGAGCGAATAAGCCCTTGATCAAACAGGCTATTGAAAGTAAATTTAAAGTGAAAGTTTTGAAAATAATGGTAAGCCTTATTAAGGGGAAAACCGAGAGGCGCGGAATAAAGAGAGAGGAATTTGTAAAAACTGCCTGGAAAAAGGCGACAGTTCAGTTGGCTAAAGATCAAAAAATTGCGCTTTTTGATGTAGGAGGTCAGGAGGAAAAGAAATAACCCCGAAGGGGTGTTTTCAACATTATGAAACTCAAATTTATAAGAAAGAAAAATTCGGGACGGGATGTATCGGGGCAAGTTTCCGTCAGACATCAGGGCGGAGAGCATAAACGCTTTATGCGTGTTATTGATTTTAAGCGTAACAAACTTGGTATCGAAGGGAAAGTAAGTTCCATAGAGTACGACCCAAACAGAACTACCCAAATTGCCCTTATTCATTATGCTGATGGAGACAAAATGTATATCCTAAGCCCGCTTGGATTAAAAGTAGGAGATGTGGTAAAATCAGGTCCGCAGGCAGAGATTAAAATAGGGAATGCTCTTCCATTAAAAGCGCTTCCTCTTGGAACTGTTGTTCACAATGTTGAATTTATGCCGGGCCGTGGCGGACAAATGGGTAGGTCTGCCGGAACAGGGATTATCGTTCAGGCTAAAGAAGGGCAGGATATTGACCTGAAGCTTCCATCGGGAGAAATCAGAAGGGTTGATGGAGATTGTTTTGGAACAATCGGAACATTGGGGAATATTGATTGGAAAAACGAAGTAATTGGCAAAGCAGGCAGATCTAGGCACATGGGCATTAGGCCTACGGTTAGAGGAGTTGCTCAGGATCCCAGATCTCATCCTCATGGAGGAGGAGAAGGCAGAAGTACTGTTGGAAGAAAAACTCCCATGACGTATGCAGGGCGTCCTGCTGTTGGAAGAACCAGGAATAAGAAAAAATATTCAAATAAATATATATTGCAAAGGAGAAGGAAATAATCCTTCAGCAAGTTCAGGATAAATAAATATGGGAAGAAGTATAAAAAAAGGTCCATACATTGACCCAAAACTTTTGAAAAAAATAATGAAGCAGAAGCAAATGGGCGATAAATCTGCTATAAAAACGTGGGCAAGAGCCAGTCAGATTTCTCCTGAGTTTGTCGGTCATACAATAGCAGTTCATAACGGAAAAAACTTTATTACAGTATTTATTCTTGAGGGGATGGTCGGACACAGGCTTGGAGAATTTTCTCATACCCGCACATTCAGAAGTCATGGAAGAGTTGTGGCCCGAGAAATTAGTAAGACATAAAACCCTGAAAGGGTATTTTCAACATTATGGATATTATAGCAAGAGCAAGATCAATTAGAATATCGCCTCGCAAAGTAAGATTAGTTGCTGATGGCATACGAAATCTTCCTTTGGATAAAGCGCTTAATGTGCTCAATATGACTCAAAAAAGAGGAGCAAGCGTGCTAAATGCTGTATTTAAAAGCGCAATCGGAAATGCTGTTAATAATTCTAAAAAGAGCCTTGATTCGCTTAAAATAAAGGGAATTGAAGTGTGGGATGGACCGGCGATCAAAAAGTTTCATCCGTCAACCAGAGGAAGAGTGCATCCCTATAAAAAAAGAAGCAGTCACATCAAGATTATCTTAACGGATGATCATCCTTCGACAAGCTCAGGAGAAAAATTGATGAAAGGAGCGGAACGTGGGACAAAAAGTTAATCCGCAGATTCTAAGACTTGGAACAATTTATAATTGGAGCAGTCGTTGGTTTGACGATAAAAAATATAAAGATGTACTCTTGGAAGATTTTAATCTAAGAAAAGCTCTCATGGTTAAGTTGGGGGCAGCAGGAGTTTCCGAAATTGAGATAGAAAGATCGATTAACAGTTTAAGATTGATAATTAATGTTTCAAGACCGGGTATGGTAATTGGAAGGGCAGGAAGCGGCTTGGAAGAGATCAAAGATTACTTATATAAATTCCTAAAAATTAAAAAGAATTCTAAAACTGCTTCTAAAATAGATATCAGAATAGAGCCTATTAAGGAGCCAAATCTGGATGCATTCTTGGTTGCTAAGAATATTTCAGACCAATTGGTGAAACGCCTTCCCCATAGAAGAGTTTTGGCTCAAACAGTAGAAAGAGTGATGGGAGCAGGGGCGAAGGGAATAAGGATTATTATTTCGGGACGTGTCGGCGGAGCTGAAATTAACAGGAAAGAAAAGATGCAAAAAGGAACAGTTCCGTTGTCAACCATTAGAGAAAGAATAGCTTTCGCAAGCGTTCCGGCACTAACAAAAAAAGGCTACATTGGCGTAAAAGTTTGGATAAATAAAGGAGAGGGGAAATAATATGTTAGTTCCAAAAAGAGCAAAATACAGAAAACAGCAAAAAGGCCGAATAAGAGGAAAAGCTCACACAGGAGTTAAGGTTTCCTTTGGTGAGTTCGGTCTCCTAACGGAAGACAGAGGATTAATAACAAGCAGGCAAATAGAGGCGGCAAGACGTGCGATAACTCATTATACCCAAAGAGGGGGAAGACTTTGGATAAGAATTTTTCCCCATAAACCAATTACAAAAAAGCCTGCAGAAACACGTATGGGCGGAGGCAAAGGAGATGTGTACGAGTTCGTTGCTCCGGTTAAGCCGGGAAGAATGCTTTTTGAGATGGGTGGAGTTGCGAAAGATGTCGCATTTTCCGCACTAAGGCTTGCATCATATAAGCTAAATGTGAAAACAAGAATTGTGGTAAAGTCTGAATATAATATTTAATTAAATATAGAATATGAAATCAAAAGAAAAAAAAGAATTACATGCAAAAAGCATAAAAGAATTAAGCAAGCTGGTCGTAGAAACAAAAGATGCGCTTGCCGGAATGAAATTAGATAAAACACAAAATAAAATTAAGAATACAAGCATTCTTTCTATTAAAAGAAAAGAGATAGCACAAATGCTCACAATTATAAGATTGAAAGAATTAGCGGAAATTCAGGAGGCTAAAAATGAAAAAACAAACAAATAATATTAAAAAAACACTTGATGGGGTTATTGTTTCGGTTAAAATGAAAAAAACGGCAGTAGTTAGGATCACGAGGAAATTTCCCCATCCGTTATACAAAAAACTTATCAAAAGAGACGGTAATTTTAATGTAGATGTCGGGACTTTTACGCCTATTGTTGGTGACAGGGTAAAAATTGTAGAAACAAAACCGATATCAAAAACCAAGCATTTTAAAATAGCGGAGGTAATTAAAGATGGTTCAGCATAGAACAATATTAAAAGTTGCGGATAATAGCGGGGCAAAGGCTCTCATGGTGATTCATATTTTCGGAGGATCTCAGAGGAGATATGGATATGTAGGAGATGTCTTAAATTGCGTAGTTCAAGGAGCAAGCCCTATCGGAACGGTCAAAGACAGCCAGATTGTAAAAGTTCTTCTGGTTAGAACCAGAAAAGAAAAAAGAAGACCGGACGGATCCTTCATTAGATTTTCCGATAATGCGGGAGTTGTGATAGATACGGCTCAGGACAAAAATCCGATAGGAACAAGGATATTTGGTCCGATCGCCCGGGAAGTAAAAGATAAAGGTTTCTCAAAAATTGCAAGTATGGCAGTAGAGGTTATTTAACCCTGAAAGGGTGTTTTCAACATATGAAATTAAAAAAAGGTGATTTAGTCAAAATAGTTTCGGGAAAAGATAAGGGCAGAGAGGCTAAGATAGAAAAAGTTTTACCTCAAATTGAAAAGGTTTTGGTAGCAGGAGTTAATCAGTACAAAAGACATCTTAAGGCAAGAGCTCAAGGTCAAAGTTCTGAAATAGTTACAATTACAAAGCCTTTGGCGGCATCAAATGTTGCCCTTATTTGCCCGCATTGCAAATTGCAAACTCGTATTGGATTTAGAATAGAAAAAAATGGTAAAATCAGAGTTTGCAGAAAATGTGACAAGAAAATATAGATATGAATAGTTTACAAGCTAGATTCAATAAGGAAATTGCCAAAACATTACAAAAAGAATTAGATCTTAAAAATGTTATGGCTGTGCCGTCACTATCGAAAATAGTAGTTAATATGGGAGTTAAAGACGCTATAACGGACAAAAAAAACATAGAAAAAGCGGCCGTAATCTTGAGCCAGGTTACAGGACAAAAACCCAAATGGGCCAGTGCTAAAAAATCAATTTCCGCTTTCAAATTAAGAGAAGGAGACAAGATTGGTCTTGTTGTAACATTGAGGGGTCGTAAAATGTATGACTTTTTTGAAAGGCTGATTAGCATTGTAATGCCAAGATTTAGAGATTTTCACGGTGTGAAAAAAACAAGTTTTGACGGAAATGGCAATTACACTTTGGGTTTTACCGAAAGTACGGTTTTTCCTGAAATAGACCCGGGAAAAGTTGATAAAATACAGGGGTTTGAAGTAAGTATTGTTACGTCTGCAGCTAATGACAAAAGTGGTTTTGCATTGCTAAAAGCATTGGGAATGCCGTTTGTTAAATAATTCTATGGCTAAAAAATCTAATATAATTAAAGCGCACAGTAAACCAAAGTTTAAAGCAAGACAGAAAAATACATGTAATATATGTGGCAGGTCAAGAGCTTACATAAGACGTTTTGGTTTGTGCAGATTATGTTTCAGAGAGCTTGCTTTGAAAGGACAATTGCCGGGAGTAGTTAAATCAAGTTGGTAATTCTGCAAAGCAGAATAATATTATGAATCATAGAGTTTCAGATTTAATCATAAGAATTAAAAATGCAATAAGAGCGAATAGACGCGAAGTTGTTTTTAACAATTTAAAAATTAATAAAGCAATTTGCAAAGTTTTGGTAACTGAGGGATTTTTGGAAGGCTTTAAAATCGATATAAAAGATAATAAGAAAATTATAATTGCAAAAATTAAGTATGAAAAAAGAATTCCTAATTTTACAGATGTATTGGTAGTTTCTAAGCCATCTTTGCGTAAATATGCAAGGGCTTGCGGAATTCTTGGAATTCAAATGAAAGGCAAGCATACGATAATACTATCAACAAATAAAGGAATAATGACGGGCCGTGAGGCAATTAAAAGAAATATGGGAGGAGAAATTCTTTTTAGAATTTGGTAAATTTATGTCTAAACTTGCAAAAAAACCAGTTAACATTACAGAAGGCGTCAATGTTGCTTTTGATAGGGATATTGTTAAAGTGAATGGTCCCAAAGGAAATCTTTCATTTAGAATTCCTAAGGGTGTTGATGTAAAGTCCGTAGAGGGACGATTGCATGTTTCCTTAAAAGTCCCCACTTCTCCCGCCAAAGGCGGGATTCGAGGGGCAAGTAAAAATAATGAGAATCTGAAGCCATCTTTGGGCTTGACGAGGGCAATGGTTTCCAACATGGTTACAGGCGTATCTCACGGATTTGAAAAGCACCTTGAATTATCAGGCGTTGGGTATAGAGCTCAAGTTACAGGTCGGGATATTGCTATTTCTGTTGGTTTTTCTCATCCTGTAATAATTACGGCAGATTTGGGATTAAACATTGCAGTTAAGGAGAATATCATAACAGTTTCCGGAGCAGACAAAGATTTGGTCGGGAATATGGCAGCTAAAATAAGATCAATAAGACCGCCGGAGCCATATAAGGGAAAAGGAATAAAGTATGTTCAGGAAAAAATAAGAAGAAAAGCCGGGAAAGCAGCAAAAGCATTGGGAGTTAAATAATCCTTCGGCAATGCTCAGGATAATAATATGAATAAAATAGAAAGGAAAATAAAGAGACAAATTAGAACGAGGTCTAAAATTAAAGGAACAGGAATTAGACCAAGATTATCTGTGTATAAATCCAATCGTTTTATGTATGCGCAATTGATAAATGATGAAGAGAGAAAGACAATCATCGGGGTTTCTGAAAAACATCTCAAAGAAGTGATTAGCGGTAAAATCGCAAAAGCACGAGCTCTCGGGATTTTATTGGCAAAAAAAGCAATTGATAAGAAATTTAAGAAAGTAGTATTTGACAGAGGAAGTTATTCGTATCACGGAAGAGTTGGTGGGGTTGCTGCTGGCGCACGGGAAGGAGGATTGGAATTCTAATGAGAGATTCAAGATTCTACAAAGATAGACCGACTGATGGCTTTGAGGAGAAGATAGTCCAAGTTAACAGGGTTTCAAAAAAAACAAAGGGCGGAAACAAAATAGGATTTTCAGTCTTGACAGTTGTAGGAGATAAAAAAGGGAAAGTGGGAGTTGGGCTTGGCAAAGGTCCTGACATATCGGGAGCTATAAGAAAAGGAGTTTTGCTTGGCAAAAAACACGTTATAGATATTCCGATTATTAATGGTACCATTCCTTTTGAATTTACGATAAAATTAGGCGCAGCAAAAGTAATGTTAAAACCTGCCCCGCGCGGATCAGGAGTTATAGCTGGAGGGGCAGTTAGAAGCGTTGTTTCTCTGGCGGGAATAGAAAATATTTCATCAAAGGTTTTAGGAACAAAGAATCAGGCAAGTAATGTTTATGCAGCAATTGAGGCGTTGAAACGCTTGACTGAAAGATATCATAAGAATAACAGAATAAGATCTAAGAAATAACTATGAAACTTTCATCTTTGTCGAAAATTACAAAAAAAACTCAGAAAAGATTGGGTCAAGGACATGGATCAGGTCGGGGAAAGACAGCCGGACGCGGAACTAAAGGACAAAATGCTAAGGGCGACAGATCTCTTTCTTTTGAGGGTGGAGCACTAACTTTGATCAAAAGACTTCCTTTCATGAGGGGAAAAGGAAAAAATAAGTCTTTTAAAAGCCAACCGGTAACGGTAAATGTTGGCCTTCTTAATTCACTTAAAAAAGGATCTGTTGTAGATGTAAAATCTCTTATTGAGAATAAAATAGTTAATCCGGATGCTCGAAAATATGGGGTTAAAATTTTAGGAGATGGGAAGCTTGATATTTCCCTGACAGTAAAATTGCCAGCATCAAGAGGGGCTTTAAAAAAGATTGAACAGGCCGGAGGCATAATTGTAGTATAACTTGTCCCTGTATGAACAATATCTTTGGGATTTTTAGTAAGAGTATAAAAACGCCGGATGTAAGGAGAAAGCTTTTATTTACGGCTGCTATTTTCATAGTATTTAGAATTTTTGCCCACATACCTGTTGCAGGTGTAGATCTGGGCGCATTAAAAACCCTTTTTTCGCAGAATCAATTCTTAGGACTTCTGGATATTTTTTCCGGAGGAACACTTGCTAACTTTTCCGTAATGGCGTTAGGACTTAATCCCTACATTAATGCCTCGATTATTTTACAGCTTTTGACAATGGTTTTCCCAAAATTGGAAGCTTTATCTAAAGAAGGAGAGTCAGGCAGACAGAAAATAAATCAATATACGAGAATGTTAACTGTTCCCTTGGCAGTTCTTCAGTCGATTGGCATGTATGCGCTCTTACGCAGTCAAGCAATTATTTCCACATTGAATACAATTGACATTCTTTCTTTTGTCGCGACGATGACTGCGGGAACAATGCTTTTAGTCTGGTTAGGAGAATTAATATCTGAAAGGGGAGTCGGCAATGGAATATCTCTCCTGATATTCGCCGGTATCGTCGGAAGAATTCCGGTTACTTTTGGGCAGACAATCTCAACTGCGAATGCAAACAATTTCTTTAACTTAATAACCTTTCTGGTAATGGGAATTTTGGTAATAGCGTCAATAATTTTTATCAATGAAGGCACCCGAAAAATAACTGTTTATTATGCAAAAAGAGTTAGAGGAAATAAGATGTATGGAGGTCAATCTACCCATCTGCCTCTTCGTGTTAATCAGGCGGGAGTAATACCAATAATCTTCGCTGTTTCCCTTGTTCTATTGCCTTCAATAGTTGCAAATTATTTAACAGCTTCCCCAAGCAAACTTCTAAGCGGTATAGCAACAACGGTTACCGGATTATTTGATCCATCGGGACCATTTTATAATGGTCTTTATTTTTTGTTAGTTGTAGGTTTTACATATTTTTATACGGCTGTAATTTTCAATCCCAAAAAAATCGCAGAGGAAATCCAGAAGTATGGCGGATTTATTCCTGGTATTAGGCCGGGAACTCCAACAGCAAGCTACTTAAATTATGTATTAACCCGTATAACATTAGCCGGCGCAATTTTCTTAGGTATTATCGCAATTTTTCCAACCATCGCTAAGGCTTTTACGAATGTCCAAACGCTCTTATTAGGGGGAACGGGAATTTTAATCGTTGTTTCGGTAGTTTTAGAAACCATTAAAGCAATTGAAGCGCAATTGGTAATGAGAAACTACGAAGGATATAATAATAAGAAGTAATATGAAAATAATTTTGATTGGAATACAGGGATCAGGAAAATCAACGCAAGGCAATCTTTTGAGGGATAAGTTGAATACCCCCTATCTTTCCACAGGACATATTTTTAGAGAAATGGCCAAGGAAAAAGCCCCACTAGGCCGCTACATAAAAGAAATTATGAATGCAGGCTTTCTCATTCCTGACGAGAAAACGGTTGAAATAGTCAGCGAGTATCTAAAAAAACCTGAATATGAAAGGGGATATATTTTAGATGGTTTTCCAAGAACAATAGAGCAGGTAAAGAAGTTTGAAAATGGAGTTGACAAAGTTGTTTATCTTGAGGTGTCGGATAAAGAGGCATTGTGGAGACTTTCCTACAGGAACGGTGAAGATAGCGAAACACGTCAAGATGAAACGTTAACAGCAATCCGAAAAAGAATTGAGCTTTTCCATCGGCTTACAGAACCGGTTTTAGATTTTTATAAGAAAAAAGGAATTTTAGTTGAAATAAACGGGGAGAAAGCAATCGAAGATATTCACAAGGAAATTTTGGAAAAAATAAAATAGTTTATCCTCTTAATTTTAAAAAATGATCATTGTTTTTATTGGCCCGCCGTATGCAGGCAAGGATACTCAAGGAAAATTACTAAGTCAACAGTTTGGGAATATGCCCATTTTTAGCATGGGTCATTTAATCCGTGAGGCACGAGAAAGCGGCAACAAAACTTTTATAAAAGCTTACGATAATTATTCTTTGAAAGGACTTCATCTTCCGACAGCAATAAAATTTCCCTTACTTAAAGACAAAATGGATCAAGCGAAGACTGAATTTATTTTAGATAATTTTCCAGCAACAAAAGGTGATCTTGAAATGCTTAACGATTATCTATCCAAGACAAATAAAAAAATTAATAAAGTAATATATCTGTATATATCAGAGGAGGAAATGATGAGGCGTTTTAAGAATGCATTCCGTGGCAGAAAAGATGATGACCCGGATATTGTTGCTGCAAGAAGGGAAATTCAGGGTCAGGATAGAATTCCGGTTCTTGAATTTTATAAAAATCAAAATCTCCTCGCGGAAATAAATGGTGAGGGAGATATAGATGTAATCTATAAAAAAATCTTAGGTCAACTATAGGAAAGCAATTAATGTGATTGATTTAAAAACAAAACAAGAAATTGAAATAATGAAGACAGGTGGTAAAATTCTGGCAGATGTTTTGTTTGAGGTTTTGAAAAATATTAAGATTGGAGTGTCGGAAATAGAGTTAGATCAATTGGCAGAAAAGTTAATTTTGGAAAAAGGAGGAGAGCCGGGATTTAAAAAAGTAGAAGGATATAAACATGCCATTTGTATTTCTACGAATGATGTTGTTGTGCATGGGATTCCGACAAATTATAAATTAAAAGAAGGCGATGTGGTTGGGATAGATTGCGGAGTATATTACAAAGGATTTCACACGGATATGGCGCAGACGGTAAGGATTAAGGATAAAGGATTAAGGATTAAAGAAGACGAGATTGATGAATTTTTGAAAATTGGAGAAAAGGCGATGTGGGAGGGAATAAAAGCTGCGAAAGCCGGACAAAGAGTGGGGGACATTTCAAAGGCAATTCAAGGTATTGTGGAAGGACAAGGATATTCAGTTGTGAAAAGTCTTGTGGGGCATGGAGTGGGTCGGGAGCTTCATGAGGATCCCGAAGTCCCGGGGTTTCTGGATGGTTCTATCCTGGAAACAGCACTTTTAGAAGAAGGCATGACAATAGCAATTGAGGTAATCTACAATATGGGCAAAAGTGACGTTATATATTCAGGAGGCGATGGATGGACTATCAAAAGTAAAGACGGCAGCCTATCAGGGCTTTTTGAGAGGTCAATCGCGATAAACAATGGGGAGAGCTTAATATTGACGAAATAGCATTTGCTCTTTGCAGGCTGTTTTGATATAATAATAACTCAAAAGTCAAAGGCTTTTGAGTTTTTTTATGGCTCATCAGGGATCGTTTGAGATAGAGGGAGTAGTTAAGGAATCTTTGCCCAACACCCTTTTTAGAGTAGAATTGACAAATGGAGCTTTAATTCTTTGTCATTTGTCAGGTAAGATGAGGATGAATTTTATTAAAATATTGCCTGGTGACAAAGTCAGAGTAGAAATGACTCCTTATGATAAGGAAAAAGGTAGAATAGTTTACAGATACAAATAAAAGATTATGAAGGTTCAGGCGAGCGTTAAAAAAAGATGCGTTAAGTGTAAGATAATCAGACGCGCAGGTGTTGTCAGGGTTGTTTGTGAAATTCCTAAGCATAAGCAGAGACAAGGCTAGAATCGGTTATCAGTTTTCGGTTTTCTGTTTTCGGATCCAAGTTTATCGGTTAATCAGTCTTTCAGATCTGACAATCTGAAAACTGACATACAGAAATCTGATAACTGACAACTGAAAACGGACAACTGAAATATTATGAGAATTGCAGGATATAACTTACAAGACGTTAAGAGAGTTGATGTTGCTTTAACTTATATTTATGGAATCGGACGAAAAAATGTCGTGGATATTCTTAAAAAAGCAGAAGTAGACAGTAGTAAAAGAGTAAATTCTTTGTCTGAAGATGAGCAAAAAAGAATTCAGAAAGCATTAGAAGGATATAAATTGGAAGGAGATTTGAGGGCTGAAGTGCATGGAGACATAAAAAGATTAAAAGAAATCGGTTCTTACAGGGGGTCACGGCACAGTAAGAATTTGCCGGTTCGTGGTCAGCGCACAAGATCAAATGCCAGAACAAAAAGAGGAAAGAGAGTTACGATTGGAGCTATCAAGAAAGAAGAATCAGCAAAAACAGAGACAAAAGAAACAAAAAAAGAAACTAAATAATCTATGGCAGAAAAAAAGCAAGATTCACAAGTTGAGGTAAAAAAAGTGTCCACTAAAGGCGGATTGTCCTCGGGACGAAAAAAAGCGAATGTAATTGTAACAAGTACTGGCCGTGCATATATAACCTCTACTTTTAACAATACTCTTATAACAATAACGAATGACAAGGGAGATGTGATTGGATGGAGTTCATCTGGATCAGTGGGTTTTAAGGGTACAAGAAAATCTACTCCTTTTGCAGCAAGTAGCGCAATGGAGACTGTTGTAAAAAAAGCAGTTGGAAAAGGACTCAAGACAGTTGAAGTGTATGTTAAGGGTCCCGGAGCAGGCAGAGATTCAGCTTTGAGAGCAATTAAGAGTGCCGGATTGTCAATTTCTCTAATAGCAGATATCACACCTGTTCCGCATAATGGACCGAGAGCAAAAAAGAAAAGAAGGATTTAAAATATGGCAAGATATACCGGACCAAAACATAAGATAGCTAGAAAAGAAGGCGTAAATATTTTTGAAAAAGAATCTGCAAGCTTGCAGAGGCGTTTGAATGTTCCTCCTGGCGGAGTTCATGGCAGAAAAATGAAAAGAAGACTCTCTGAGTACGGACAGCAATTGCGGGAAAAACAGAAAGCAAAAGCTATATATGGTCTTTTGGAAAAACAGTTCGGTAATTTAGTTAAAATGTTGACACGCAAAAAAGGTGAAACCGGAGAACTGCTAATATCCCTTTTAGAAACAAGACTTGATAATATAATTTTCCGTTTGGGATTTGCTAAAACTAGAGCGCAGGCTCGTCAAATGGTTGGGCATGGACAGGTTCTTGTGAATAACAAAAAATTAAATATCCCTTCTTATCAGGTAAGACTGGACGATGTTGTTTCCTTGACTCCGAAAGCGCAAAAAAACGTGCAAGTGTTAAGCCTTATGGAAGATAAAGATAAAGTTATAATTCCTTTCCTGAAAAGACAAGGGCTATTGGGAAAGCTGACTAGAATGCCCAAAAAAGACGATGTGCAGGTTCCGTTCGACTTGCAATTGATTATTGAATATTATTCCAGATAGTGATAGAATAACGTTTATGGTTAATCCAGTATTTAGGGTGAAGGAAGAAAAGATCGCTGAAAATCACAGCGAATTTACAATAGAGCCTTTGGAGCCGGGATACGGTCATACCTTAGGCAATGCTCTGAGAAGAACTCTTCTTACGTCTATTCCCGGCGCAGCTGTAACATCAATAAAAATAACTGGGGTAAAACATAAATTTTCAACAATCCCAGGAGTGAAAGAGAATGTAGTTGATCTTTTGCTAAATATAAAAGGTTTGAATTTCCGCTTACTTGATAGTTCGGAAAAAGGTAAGGCATCGTTATCTATTAAAGGGTCAAAAGAAATAACAGGCGCAGATTTTGATCTTCCTGAAAATATAGAAATTGTTAACAAAGATCATTATGTGGCATCTATTAACGATAAGAAAGCTAAACTTGAAATGGAGCTGACAATTGAGCAGGGATTTGGATATTCATCTGCGGAAGAAAGACGAAGCACAACACTGGGATTGATTCCGACGGATGCAGTATTCACCCCTGTTAAAAGAGTGAGCTATGATGTTTCAGCTACCCGAGTAGGGAGACAGACAGATTTAGATAAATTGATATTAAGCGTTTGGACAAATGGAATTGTTAGTCCAAAAGACGTGCTCGTTGAAGCATCTAAAATTTTGACAGCGTATTTCCTGCAAGTATATGAGCCAAAACCTGTGACTTCTCCGGAGTCAATTAGTGCAAAATTATCGATTGCAGATAATGTTTCCAAATTGACTATCGATGAGTTAGACCTGCCAACTAGAATTTACAATAGTCTTAGAAACGGTGGGATTGAAACATTAGGTCAACTTTTGGCTACAACAAAAAAAGATCTTATATCAATGCGCAACATGGGAAATAAATCTATAATGATTGTCGAAGAAAAACTTAAAGAAAAAAGCGTTTCTTTAGCAGTATAGAAGATAGACAATAGAAGATAGAGATTTGAAGATTGAAGATAGAGGGTAGAGAGAACTGTTTTCTATCTTCCAACTTCTACCTTCAAAAAACCAACTTCAATTTTCTATTTTCTACAGGCAAACAATATGAGAAAGAATGTTTTTGGAAGACAATTTAGCAGGGATACGAATCAAAGAAAGTCACTTTTTAAAAGTTTGCTTAGCTCTTTGATTCTTCAGGAGAGTATTGAGACAACTTTGGAAAAAGCAAAGGCAATTAAGGCTGATGCTGACAAAATTATCAATCTAGCGAAAAGAGGAAACGAAAAACTTGCGACACAACATTTACAAAAACGTCTTGGAATAGAAGCGTTGAGTAAGGTCATAAAAGATTTAGCGCCAAGGCTTAAAGATCGAACCGGCGGATACACAAGAATTATAAAATTGGGCAGAAGATTTTCAGACAATGCCGCGATGGTAATGATGGAATGGGTGGTAAAGCCGGAAATTAATCCTTCGGCAAGCTCAGGAGAAAAATTAATAATTAAAAATGATGTTAAAGAATTGCCCGTCGGTAAAATAGAGAAAAAACAAGGAATAAAGAAAGAATCTAAAAGAAAGGCTGCAGAGAAATGAATCAGCAAATGACAAAATCAACTAAATTATCAGACATAAAACGCTCATGGCATTTGTTTGATGTCAAAGAAAAAACTCTTGGAAGAGCTGCAAGCGAAATCGCAACAACATTGATGGGCAAATCAAAACCGTATTTTGTCAGCAATTTGGATTGCGGAGATTATGTTGTTGTCATTAATGCGGCTAGCATCAAAGTATCAGGCAATAAGGAATTACAAAAAAAATATTCCCGTTTTTCGGGTTATCCGGGTGGATACAGAGAGGAAACCCTTATGGAACTCCGACAAAGAAATCCGGCAGACATAATCAGATTTGCAGTTTTGGGAATGCTGCCGCAGAATAAATTACAGGATAGAATGTTAACAAGGCTATTTATCTTTAAAAGCGCAGAACATCCCTACGAAGACAAGTTCAAAGTTAAAAGTGAAAAGTTAAAAGTTTAAGATCATTATGGATAAAGTTGAAGAAAAAAAATATATTTTCGCGATTGGCAGACGTAAATCTTCGACAGCGGAAGTACGTCTTTATAGAAAAGATACAGTTTGGGGAGGAGCAACGATTAAAAAAGGAGAATGTGTCGTTAATGGTAAGCCGGCGTTGGAATACTTTGGCAAAAGTTTTGAAAAAACCTACAAGCAGCCTTTTCAGATTACAGGTACGGAGAATAAGTTTGCCGTATCGATTAAAGTCAGCGGTGGAGGCAAGATGGGCCAGCTTGATGCCGCAGTTTTAGCAATTGCAAGAGCTTTAGATAAGATTGACCGAGAAAAATTCCACGCTACTCTTAAGAAAAAAGGAATGCTGACACGCGATCCAAGAGTTAGGGAAAGAAGGAAAGTCGGCATGGGCGGAAAATCAAGGCGGCGCAAACAAAGTCCTAAGAGATAATGTTGCCGAAGTCCCTCTTAATCGCTCCGTGAGCCGTATTCGAATAGAATTGAAAAGGCGAACGGTAAGATTTGTGGGACACGGCGAAGAAAGCAGTCTCCAAAGAGGTAAAATATACACATGAATTTGCTCTTTATCCTATAGTTTGACATTCTTGATGTTATTTGTTAAGCTATTTTCTTATGAATTCGGAACAAGAGCACAGAACAAAAATTCAAGAATATTACACTATAGCACAGCCTTATTACAGGTTTATGTGGCATGGGAAATCATTGGGGCTTCATTATGGGCTTTGGACAGAAAACGTAACAAGCAGAACAAGTGCCATTATCAAAGAGAACGAAATTATGGCGGATCTTGCCGGGATAAAAGAAAATGACTTAGTGCTTGATGCTGGTTGCGGAATTGGTGGTAGCGGGATTTGGCTGGCTGAAAAAAGAAAAGCTAATACTGTAGGCTTAAATATTGTAGATAGACAATTAACCAGAGGAAGGCATTTAGCTGAAAAGGAAAAACTTGGGCAAAAAGTAGATTTACTAAAGGGAGATTATCAGAGGCTTCCTTTTAAGGATAATATGTTTGATGTTTTTTGGTCTTTGGAAAGTATTGAACACGCAACCAATCTTGAGGATTTCATGAAAGAGGCATTTAGAGTGCTTAAACCGGGAGGAAAAATAATAATAGCAGCAACATTTTTGGGAGATAAAAAAGACATATCTCCGGAAGAAAAAAGACAAATAGATGTAGGTCAATCTGTAGCAGGTTGCTTTAATGATTTCCGTACCGCGGAAGCAAACGTCGAAATTATGAAAGAAGCCGGATTTGTTAATTTACAAAACCTTGATAGAACAGAATGGGTTATGAAATCATCAGGGCAAATGACGAAAATGTGCAGAATGGGGTTGCCCGTAGCAAGGGTCTTATCAGCCTTACACGCAGTTTCTCCTATTCTTGTTTTAAATAATCAGTGGGGAACTTATCAGGAAGGATTGTTTAAGTCGGGAGCCACTTCTTACAATATTTTATTAGCAGTCAAGCCTTGAAATTGTTCATTCTTTTCCAATAATTTCGCCTCCTGTTCACACCAGACGGAATATTTTCCCGGATTATTATTTATTTCTTTTAAAAAATTTTCCCATTTTATCCACCTAATATTTTCTACCTCTTCTTTGTTCGGGATGGGATTTTTTTCTGTAAAACTAATAAAAACAGGGCAGATTTCGTTTTCAACAATTCCTTTCATCTCCGCTTTGTAGGAAAAATTAGGTAATATTTCATGGACTTCATCTAATTTAATGCCTAATTCGAACTCAGCTCTTCTTTTTACAGCATCAATATTTGTTTCGTTTAACATAGGATGCCCGCAGCAGGAATTGGACCAGATTAAAGGCCATGTTTTTTTCAGATGACTTCTTTGTTGAAGCAGCAGTTTTCCTTTAGAATTAAAGAGGAAGAGAGAAAAGCCACGGTGAAGAGGCGTATTAGCATTGTGAGTTGCAAGTTTTGGCGCAGTTCCCAAAACCTTATTTTGATTATTAACTAAGACAACGTAATCATTATCATTCATATTTTATTTTCTCCAAAATGCGATTAAAAAACTAATTAAAAGGTAGATCAATAATGCTTGCCAAAAAAGAATTGAGATGAGAACGCTACTTAGGAAAATTGCAATTCCGGTCCGGCTTAATCCATAAAAATCAAGCAAAAAAGCCCCTATTCTTCCGAATACGAAAAAGCTAGTCAAGCCGATAATTGGGGAGAAAATTACCGGAAGAAGTACGGGACGCCTAGCAACAAGTCTTGCTGCCATAAGCGGGTGAAAGGTTAAACCCAGAAGTGTTTTAGTCCAAATATATGCGCTAAATATTAAAAAAATATTTTTTTTCATGCTCTGTTTATTATATTTTCCCAAAAATTTTCAAAATTAATTCATCATATCTTTTTCCAATCGAATAATGAAGAATTAGGGTAAGTATGAAAGCAAGGGGAATTAAGATTCTCCAGGGGTGATTTCCAAACCAAAAACTGACTGAGGTAAAGAGTTTTGGCAAGAACATTCCTTTGATTATTTTTTCTTGCTCTCGTGCCCTTTCCTGCAGTTTGTTGAGAAATTGCTGCTCGTTCATGGTTCGACTTCGCTCACCATCTTCGATACTTCATTTGGCTCAGTACGGACATATGCGAGTTTGAAACTTTGACGGGCTCTAAAAAGAAGCGATTCTGTAGCTTTGAAGGACAAATTGAATATTTTTGCCAACATTTTTACCTGGACATTTTCCTCGTAATGTAGTTTTAATATTTTCTGATATTTGGTAGAGAGACTGCGGAGAGCAAATTCAATATTGTCGCGAATTTTATTTTTCTCAAATTGAAATTCTGGTTGGTTAATTTCCGATGCAACAATTTGAAGAAATGGTAATTGGGATAAGAGTATAGATTTGATTTTTCGTTTTCTGTAAAAATCAACCATTTTATTATGGGCAATTCTATAGAGCCATGCGGATACGTTTTTTTCTTTTTGTAAGAAAGATAATGAATCGATTGCCTCCAGAAAAACATCATTGGTAATTTCCTGCGCATCTTCAAGATGAGGAAGTTTTTTGGAAAGATAAGACAAAATCTTCGGCGAATAAGATTTATAGAACTCAATTACCGCTTCGCTGTCTCCCGCCAAGATCCGCTTTATAAATGACAATGACATAAGGCTAATTATAGCAAATTTTTACACCGAATGATTGTTGGCGAGATTTACGACATAATAATGCGGAGTATTGTATATACTATGGATTTACGTGGTTATTCGGATATTAATTTAAGGCGAAAAGACCTCGAAAAGGCGCTCAAAACAAAGCTTTCTCATATTGGGAATTACTCTTTAAATGCAAAAACCGCCTCCACCAAAAACTGCGAAAATATGATTGGCGCAGTTCAAATTCCTCTAGGAGTGGCCGGCCCTCTGAAAATAATAAGCTCTTTGCAGAAAAAAGAAGTCTTTGTTCCCTTGGCAACTACGGAAGGAGCGCTGGTAGCATCTGTTAATAGAGGAAGCAAAGCAATAACGCAAAGCGGGGGGACAAGCGTGATTAGTAAAAAAGTTGGTATTACCAGAGCGCCGGTCTTTGTGGTAGAGAATATTATAGAAGGTGAAAAGATAATGAAATGGGTTAAGGATAATTTTAATGAAATAAAAAAGATTGCCGAAAAAACTTCGGCGCATTTAAAACTTTTGGATATTAATCCTTGGATGATTGGAAGAAATCTTTTTCTGCGATTTAAATTTGATTCTCAAGATGCAATGGGCATGAATATGGCAACAATTGCCTGCACTATTGCAGCCGATCTTATTGAGAAAAAAACCAAAGCAAAATTAGTATCAATTTCCGGAAATCTTTGTGTTGATAAGAAACCAAATATGCTGAATTTTATTGAGGGACGCGGAACGCAGATCTGGGCAGACTGTGTTTTGTCCAAAGAAATTGTAGAAAAAATATTGAAAACAACACCGGAGAAATTTGCAGATGTAGTTACGAGAAAAGTTTATTTGGGATCTATACTTTCCGGAAGTATTGGCGCAAATGCACACGCTGCAAATGTTTTATCTGCGATTTTTACAGCAACCGGACAGGATATTGCGCACATCGCAGAGGTAAGTAGCGTTGTGACAACAGCGGAAATTGTAAAAAATGGTCTTTATGTTTCAGTTTTTCTGCCTGATTTAGTTGTTGGTACAGTAGGGGGAGGAACTAATTTGTCAACCCAGCAGGAAGCGTTTAGTATTTTGGGAGTTGCAGGAGGAGATAGGGGAAAGAATTCTCAAAAACTGGCAGAAATTATCGGGGGAGCAGTTTTGGCTGGAGAAATATCTTTGATAGCATCGCTAAGCGTAAATTCTCTTGCTTGTTCTCATCGGAAATTAGGAAGGGGAGGAAAATAAATATGGCAGGAATTATCGGATATGGGTTGTATATTCCAAAGTACAGAATTGAAGTTTCGGAAATCGCTAAAATGTGGCAAAAGGACCCTTTGGAAATTGCATCAGGATTAAAAGTGAAGCAGAAATCAGTGCCCGGAATTGACGAGGATACAGTTACTATTTCTATTGAAGCCGGAAAAAGAGCAATTTCTATGGCAGGAATTAAAGCAGAGCGGATACAGGCTGTTTACGTAGGTTCAGAAAGTCATCCTTACGCAGTAAATCCCTCATCTACAACTGTTGCAGAGTATTTGGGAGTCGGAAATGATTATTTTGCAGCTGATTTGGAATTTGCCTGCAAGGCGGGAACTGCGGGAATGCAAGTTTTGGCGGGACTTTTGTCCGCAAAAGAGATTGATTACGGATTGACTATCGGAGCAGATGCTGCGCAGGGAAAACCTCATGATGCTCTTGAATATACGGCAGCCAGCGCAGGAGCAGCGTATATTTTAGGTAAGAAAAAAGCAGAGATTATCGCAGATATTCTTTGCATGTCTTCATTCTCTTCGGACACTCCTGATTTCTGGCGGCGGGAAGGACAAAAATACCCTTCACATTTCGGAAGATTTACAGGAGAACCGGCGTATTTTACTCATGTAGCTGCAGAGGGGAACAAGCTTCTTGTCCAAAGTAAGCTTAATCCAAGAGATTTTGATTACTGTGTTTTTCATATGCCAAATGGTAAATTTCCCAGAATTGTTGCCAAAAAGCTTGGCTTTACACCCGAACAGCTTGCGCCATCGCTAACAGTTGATAGTATTGGTAATCCGTATTCTGCATCTTCACTTGTTGGGCTTGGGGCAGTTTTGGATATTGCCAAACCCAATCAGAAAATATTTTTTGTTTCTTATGGATCCGGAGCCGGTTCTGATGGTTTTGTTTTTGAAACAACAAAAAATCTATTATCAAAAAGAGGGGAAAGCATATCTTTTGCAAAAGAAACTGAAAATACAATGAATATTTCTTATTCGCAATATTTAAAACAAACACACAGTATTTAAATTATTATAATTATGAAAATAAATATTTTGGGTGGAGCAACTACGAAATTTGGAGAATTATGGAGCATATCTCCAAGAACTCTCGCAAATGAAGCGATGGATGGGGCGTTAAAACAGTCAAAAATAAAATCATCACAAATAGATGCTTTATTCGTTGGTAATATGCTTGCGGGAATTTTGGGAAATCAGGCAAATACGGCATCTCTTTTTGCGGAGGAACTGGGCGTGCAAATTCCTGCGTTCAGACTTGAAGGAGCATGCGCTTCGGGAGGTTTGGCATTGCATAACGCAATTAACAGTCTTAAGGCGGGAGCTTATAAAACGGTTATGGTTTTGGGTGTTGAAAAAATGACGGATCATAATTCGGATGATGTTACGACTGCGCTTATGTCTGCAGGATCTGACGAAGAGCGTACGTCTGGAGCTACTTTTCCGGGACTTTATGCGCTTATGGCAAGAGCGTACATGCAGGAGTATGGGATTACGGAAGAAATTCTTGCGTCAGTTTCTGTCAAAAATCATTTTCATGGGTCATTTAATCCAAAAGCGCAGTTTAAATCTATAATTACAGTAGGAGATGTAATGAGAAGCGGAAAAATCGCAGATCCGCTAAAGCTTCTTGACTGTTCTCCTATTTCCGATGGAGCAGCAGCTGTTGTGATAACTTCGGATTCAGTTCTTGCAAGAAGACTTCCAAAACCTATTTTGATTACCGCAAGCGAAGTGGCAACCGATACCCTAAGCTTGTATGACAGAAAATCATTTACAACTCTTTCCGCTGTTGTTACAGCTTCTCAAAAAGCTTACGAAAACGCCGGCATAAAACCCCAAGATATTGACGCTGCGGAAATTCACGACTGTTTTTCTATAGCGGAAGCAATGGCTGTAGAAGATTTGGGTTTTTCCAAAAAAGGACAAGGAGCAAAAGATATTTCGGAGAATAAATATACTCTTGGGAAAGGAAAAATTATCTCCAATCCTTCGGGAGGATTAAAAGCCTGCGGACATCCTGTCGGAGCAACCGGAATTAAACAGATCATAGAAATTACAGAGCAATTGAGAGGAGTTGCCGGCAAAAGGCAAGTCAAGAACGCTAAAATTGGCTTAACGCATAATGTCGGAGGTACGGGAACAGTTGCTGCCGTGCATATTCTGGAGGCATAATTTATGAAAATAACACCTGTAAAATTATGGAGGAGACAAAAGAAAGTTTCTTCCCAAATCGGGAAAAAAGGCAAAATTATTGCCTGGACGATAATCAGAATTCCTTCAAAAGAATTTACCAGTCAGGCTCCATACCCGGTTATAATTGCTTCTTTGGAGTCAAAAGAAAAAATGATTTTACAGCTTGTTGACTGGAAAATGGAAGATTTGAAAATCGGCAGAGAAATAATGACTGTTTTACGCCGTCTCTTCACCGAAGATGGAGGCGATGGCATAATCCACTATGTAATTAAAGGCAAGCCTCTATGATTACTATTTTTGTTCCTGCAAAAATTCATCTGCTTGGGGAACATGCGGTCGTATATGGAAAACCTGCCCTTCTGGCGGCTATAAATAAGAGAATATCCGTACAGATTGTTCCTTCAAAAATAAAAAGCATTCAAGGTGCTGGAATACATCTGAAGGAAATAAGAGAACTATTGAAAATCTTAGAAAAAGAAATTATGCGAAAGACAGGAATTAAGAGAATAGAACATTATTCGATAAAAATAATCTCGCAAGTGCCCGTGGGATTTGGGCTTGGTTCTTCTGCTGCCCTTTCTGCGGGTATAGCTGCCGCCTTATTATCTTTTCTGAAAATACCCTGGAACAAAAAACTAATTTTTGATATTGCATATGCAGGTGAAAAATTTTTTCATGGAAATCCATCGGGAGGAGATTTGGCAGCAGTTATCGAAGGAGGTTTTTTGTGGTTTCGTAGGGAATTCGAATTTTTAAAAACATTTTCCCTTCTTCCTTTTAAACCGCACAGGAATATTAAACAGTTTATTTTGATAAATTCCGGAAAACCGGAGGAATCAACAAAGGAAATGGTTGAAAAAGTAGCGAAATTAAGAATATCGTTTCCCGAGAAAGTACAATCATTATTTAATTCCCAAGAAGAATTAACAAAACAAATGGTGATTGCTCTTCGGGATGGGGATGAGGGCAGTCTGATTAAATGTATTAGATCCGGCGAGAAAAACCTTGAAGAGTTAGGGGTTGTTGGACAGAGAACGCAGTCTATAGTTAGAGAGGTGGAAAAATTGGGGGGAGCTGCGAAGATATCCGGCGGTGGCGGAGTTAAAAAAGGAGCAGGAATGCTCCTTGCCTATCATAAAAACTTTAATAGCTTAAGGCCATTATTGTTGCATTTGAGGCTCCAGTATTATAAAATCACACTTGGAGAACAGGGATTAAGACAGGAGTAGATTTATGGCACCGATAGAATACGGAAAAAGAGATGAGGGTAAAGGTCCTGAGACCTACAGGAGTCAATCTCTGCTAGATACTATTTTTAAAGCAACTGGTTTGGAAAATTTTAAAGGAAGCGCAGTCTTTGTCGATCTCATGTCTGGGCCTGGAGGAATAGCGCTCAATCTTCAGAAAAAAGCTCCTCAACATTCTTACGCCGTTTTAGATAACGATAAGGATCAATTAAAAAAGATTGGAGAACAGGAGCCCGTTAGGAAAATATTGGCGGATGTAAGATGTTTATCGGTTATTGTCGAAGATGGGTCTATAGATGTAGCAACAGTTCGTTATGGATTAAAAGATATTCCTAAAAATCAACAACCAATAGCGTTGTCTGGAATAAATTATGCATTGAAGCCCGGAGGAGTTTTGGTAATTGCAGATATGGTTTCACCTGAAGGTGCAAGGGAATGGAATATCATGCAACATAGTCGTAAGCAACAGTTCAGCGGAAGAAATATCAAAGAAGAAGGAGAGTGCTATATCCCGACGGAAGCAGAATGGCTAAAAATGTTGAGAGAAGCAGGTTTTGAACCAGAAATTTTTGATCATTACAAAAGCCTTGTAACCACAACGGATTGGGTTAAGGGAAAACAGATAACGGATGATCAAAGAATGCAAATGGATGCTTTTATATTAAGCGCTCCGGAAAATATTAAGAAAGAATTTAATATTCGACAAGAAGGTCAGGATGTAAAAATTGATTATCCGGTTATTATAATAAAAGCGGTTAAGAAAGAAGCAAAATCCTGCTTGCCCAATGAAGGAGTCTTATATGAAACAAAATAAAAAAATAATTGTTTCGGCGCCGGGGAAATTAATGCTTTTAGGAGAGCATGCGGTTGTTTATAATCATCCATGTTTGGTAACTGCAGTTGATCAAAGAATGAGAGCAACGGTTGAGACATTGGATACTTTGGAATTTCAGCTTGATGCGGAAGATGTTAAAGTGACCGGTTATAGAAAGCCATTAAGCGAATTAGGCGTTGGGGATATTCCCAAAGGCGCAAAATTTGTAGAAATTGCTCTTAAAAATATTAATGAAAAATATCCTCTAAAATCCGGTATTAGAATTACCACAAAATCGGAATTTTCTTCTCAGTTCGGATTTGGCTCTTCATCAGCGTCAACTGTTTGTACGGTTAAAGCGGTTTCAGAATTATTAAACCTTAATTTTTCGAATAAAGAAATTTTTGATTTATCTTATAAAACAGTTTTGGATATTCAGGGAAAAGGATCGGGATTTGATGTGGCAGCTGCAGTTTATGGCGGAACTTTATATTTTGTTACGGGGGGAAAAGTAATTGAGCCATTAAGCATTAAATCATTGCCGTTAATCGTGGGTTACAGCGGAATAAAAGCGGATACGGTAGTCCTTATGAATAAAGTAAAAGAATCTTTTGCCAATAGGCAGGATAGGCTTAATGAAATTTATAGTAGCATTGAAGCCCTGGTAAATAATGCAGAAGAAGCGCTTTTAAGAGGTAATCTGGAAATTTTTGGAGAACTAATGAATAAAAATCAGGAATATCTTAAAGAGCTTGGGGTAAGTATAGATAAACTTAATAATATGATTGGGGCAGCAATTAAGGCTGGCGCTTATGGGGCTAAATTATCAGGAGCAGGCGGAGGAGATTGTATGATTGCGCTTTCGTCTGAAGGCAAAAAACAAGCGGTTATTAATAGCATTAATTCCGTAGGGGAAGTAATTAATGTAAAAACCAATGCGGAAGGTGTTAAAATAGAGCTATGAAAGCTACCGCCATCGCTCCGTCAAATATAGCCTTTATTAAATATTGGGGCAGAAAAGATGAGATTCTTAGGCTTCCGGAAAATGGAAGCATTTCCATGAACTTAAGCAATCTTACTACAACGACAACAGTTGAGTTTGATAAAAAATATAAAGAAGACAAAATTATTATTAATAATCAAGAAGAAGAAAATTCCGGGAGTAGAGCAATTAGGCATCTGGACAGAGTTAGAAGTCTTGCGAAAATAAATCTAAAAGCAAAAGTAGTGACGAATAATAATTTTCCAACGGGTACAGGGCTGTCTTCATCTGCATCAGGTTTTGCTGCTTTGACTGTTGCTGGATCTGCAGCTGTCGGTTTAAAACTTTCTGAAAAAGAATTGTCAATTCTGGCAAGGCAAGGATCCGGATCTGCCTGTCGTTCTATTCCGGATGGGTTTGTTGAATGGCTTGACGGAAATACCGATGAAACATCTTATGGAGTGTCCTTATATCCTGAAAGTTATTGGGATATTGCTGATGTGGTTGCAGTAGTTAGTAAGAATAAAAAAGAAGTTTCGACAACAGAAGGACAAAAATTAGCAAATTCCAGCCCGTTTTTCCCGGTTCGTTTAGGAAAGATAAAAGAGAAAATAAACCTAATTAAAAAATATATGGCTGAAAAAGATTTTGCAAAATTTGGAGAATTAGTCGAAACAGAAGCATTGGAATTGCATGCGATCATGTTAACTTCCACGCCGTCTCTCATATATTTGTTGCCGGGAAGTCTGCGAATTATGCATATGGTAAAAAAATGGAGACTGGAAGGATTACAAGTTTATTTTACGGTTAATACCGGGCAGGACATTCATTTAATTTGCCGGAAAAAAGACATTGAGAAATTGGTAGAAAAAGTAGAAAAAATTTCTGAAGTTCAGAAGACAATTATTAATTTTCCAAGTCAAGGAGCGCGCTTAATATCTTCAAATTTATTCTAATAATTATTTTCCAAATCTCCTTTGTCTTCGGGAATATTCTTCAACAGCTTTTTCAATATCATCATCAGTTACATCTGGGAAATGTTTTTGAAGAAAAATATATTCCGCATAGGCTGCCTGCCAAATCATCAGTCCCGAAGTTCTTTGTTCGCCGGACGTTCTAATAATTAAATCGGGATTTGGATAAGGTTGATTTGCAGTATCTAAAAGCTGACTGAAGTTTTCTTCTGAAATAGTTGATGGTTCATGGTTCATTGTAGATAGCTTGCTAATTGCTCTGATTATTTCATCGCGTCCGCCGTAATCAAGGGCAATATTTAAAATATAATTTTTGAAATTTTTTGTTTTCTCTTCGGAGTTTTTAATTTTCTCCAATAAATTTTTTGAAATCCTATCTTTTCTTCCCAAGTGAATTATTCTGATTTTTTCCTTCAACGCTTCTTTGAGATTTTTTTCAATAAAAGTTTCATACATTTTCATTAAATATGAAATTTCCTCACGGCTTCGATTCCAATTTTCAGTAGAAAACGCCCACACAGTAAGAGTATGGACTCCCATCGAGCGAATTTTTTTTCCAATTTTTATTCCAACATCAAAACCACGCCTATGTCCTTCAAAAGATGGCAGATTGTGTTCTTTTGCCCATCTCCTATTACCATCGGGAATAATTGCTATGTGATTTGGGATAGTCGAAGAAACCATTTGCATA
>MFPH01000017.1 GCA_001782645.1 Candidatus Levybacteria bacterium RIFCSPLOWO2_12_FULL_37_14
AAGAGATGAAAGTAGAACTTTCATACAGGGCAATTCTTTCAGCCTTAAATTTGGCAAACAAATATCTTATTGACAAAACATTGCCGGGTGCAGGAGTAGTGCTTTTGGAGGATGCGGCAAATGAAGTTAGGCTTTCGGGTAGAAGTGAAGTTTTGGAAAGTGACGTTATTAAGCGTGCTGAGGAGAAAACGAAAATAACATTGAGCGCTCCAACGGAAGAAGAAAAAAAACTTTTGATAAATCTTGAAGGAAAAATGCATGAGACTCTGATTGACCAAGAAGAAGCGGTCAAGAGCATAGCGGAGGGAATTAGAAGAATAAGGTCAGGTCTTAAGATTTCCGCCAAACCTATTTCCTTTCTTTTCTTAGGTCCAACAGGGGTTGGAAAAACCCAGACAGCAAAAGCTTTGTCTGTTTTGTATTTTAATGGAGAAAAAAAGATGATTAGATTTGATATGAGTGAGTACTCATCCAATAATGGAATAGAAAGATTTATCGGTTGCGGCATCGGTTCGGAAAATGAAGGAATTGCGGGAAAGATTCATGAGGCGCCAAGCTCACTTATTCTTCTTGATGAATTTGAAAAAGCAGATCCTTCGATTCATAATCTATTTTTGCAAATTCTGGATGATGGCAGGCTGACGGATAATAATGGCAAAACTGTTTCTTTCGCAAATGCGATTATTATTGCAACCTCAAATGCCGGATCTGAATTTATACGGGAAGAAATTAGAAAAGGAGCAATTGTTGACAAGAACTTTAAGGACAAGTTTTTAGGCTATCTTCTTTCCGGAGATATTTTTAAGCCGGAGCTGCTCAACAGGTTTGATGACATTGTGGTTTTCAAACCATTGGGCATGACTGAAGTAATTCAAATTACGACTTTACTTCTTAAGGAATTTTCCAAAGAACTTTTGGAAAAAGAAATCACATTGAATTTTGATGAAAAGATAATCGCAAAAGTGGCCAAAGAGGGATTTGACGAGCAATTTGGCGCCCGTCCGCTTAAGCGCTTTGTCCAAGATAATATCGAAGATCTAATTGCCCAAAAAATGCTCAAAGATGAAATAAAAAGAGGAGATAAGGTTAATATCTCCGTAGATCCCTCCAATAATCTGCAATTAATTGTCAGCGGTTGAAGGTTAAGCTCGAATTTGGTATACTTACCACTATTATGCCGGCAGTTCAAAGAAGTGAATTTTTATTAGCGTTAAATCAGGTTGCCAACGAAAGAGGCGTGGATGTTGAGGTTGTACTGGATACAGTCAAAAACGCTATTTTGGCAGCTTACAAGAAAGACCATCCGGATGTTGAACTTGAAGAATATTCCACAACTTTAGATAAAAACACGGGAGAAGCTACAATTTTTCATAAGAAAAAAGACGTTACTCCTCCGGGTTTTGGGAGGATTGCAGCCCAGACAGCCAGACAGGTAATTTTGCAAAAAATCAGAGAAAAAGAAAAAGAAGCAATCATCGCAGATTACAAATTAAGAGTCGGAACAATTGTTAATGGAATGATTTTGCGATTTGCAGGACCAAATATTATAGTTGATATTGGGAAGACAGAGGCTTTAATGCCAATTCCGGAACAGATTCCGAATGAAAAGTATCATTTGAATCAAAGATTGGCTGTTTTTATTTCTGAAATTAGAGAAGGGCTAAAAGGCGATGAAATTATTGTTTCAAGAAGCAATAATGGATTATTGGAAGGATTATTTAAAAGAGAAGTTCCTGAAGTTGCCAAGGGAAGCGTGGTTATAAAAAATATTGCCAGGGAAGCAGGAATTAGGAGCAAAGTCGCCGTTTTCTCAAATCAACAAGGAATAGATCCTGTTGGGAGCTGTGTTGGGCAGCGGGGCGTCAGAGTTCAGGCTATTATTCAAGAATTCGGCGGAATCGAGAAAATTGACATAATTCAATGGCAGGAGAATGTCAAAGATTATATTACTCAGGCTTTGTCTCCCGCTAAGAGGGTGAGGGTAGAGTTGGATAAAAACCCTTCGGCAAGCTCAGGGCAAGAAAAAGTGGCGCGCGTATTTGTTCCGGTTGAGGAATTGTCTTTAGCCATCGGTCGGGACGGACAAAATGTCCGTCTTGCTTCGAAATTAACAGGTTACAGACTTGAAATAGAAGAAGACAAAGCTATTGTTGCAGAGGTATCGAAAGAATCTTCCTCTGCTAAAGTTTCCACCGACGCAAAGGTTGTGATGGACAAGTCGGAAGGGCAACGGGAAAAAGTATCAAAAACATCAAAGGAAGAGGGAGAGAAAACGGAAGTCAAGGTTGAGGAAAAGAAAAAAGAGAAAAAAGTTGAAAAGGTTAAAGTTGAAACAAAGAAAGAAGAGCCAAAGGAAAAAAAAGATGAAGTTCCAGAGATTCCAAAAGCTTAATTCTATGAGAACTTCTTTTGTTAATAAAAATATATGGCAAATAAAAAAATACAGGATTCAGCACCTCGAATAACCTCATCCGTTCCTCCTGTTGTTGCAGTTTT
Source organism: Candidatus Levybacteria bacterium RIFCSPLOWO2_12_FULL_37_14 (assembly GCA_001782645.1). Taxonomy (GTDB): domain Bacteria; phylum Patescibacteriota; class Microgenomatia; order Levybacterales; family UBA12049; genus GWB1-37-8. The sequence goes on from MFPH01000017.1 coordinate 2,497, forward strand.
AGGTCATGTTGACCACGGAAAAACATCACTTTTGGATGCAATCCGAAAAACAAATATTGCATCACGAGAACATGGCGGAATTACCCAGGGAATTGGAGCATCAAGCGTGGAAATTACAGTTGAAGGAATTAGGAAGCGCATCACATTTATAGATACTCCTGGACATGAAGCATTTATTCATATGAGAGGACGCGGAGCCCAAGCCGCAGACATAGGATTATTAGCAGTTTCCTTAGTTGATGGAGTCATGCCTCAAACAAAAGAAAGCATTGAACTTCTCAAAAAAGCACAAATTCCTTTTATTGTCGTATTAACCAAATCAGATGTTCCCGACAAGAATGAAGAAAAAGTTAAAGGACAATTAGTGAAGGAAAAAGTTTTATTGGAGGGTTACGGGGGAGATGTTCCATATATTTCTGTATCTAGTAAGGCAAATACAAACATAAAAGAATTATTAGAGTTAATAAGTTTGGTTTTTGATATGAAACAAAAACCGGTTTTAAACAACCAGCTTAAGGGCATTATTATTGAATCCCAGCTTGATCAGAAATCCGGGCCTAGGGCAACAGTGGTTATAAAATCTGGAACATTATCCGTAAGAGATGAAGTAGAATGCGATGGAATCAAGGCAAGAGTGAGGACAATCATAAATGATAAAGGTGTACATTTGGATAAGGCAACTGTTGGAGAAGCAATTGAGGTTCTGGGATTTGAAAAAGTGCCTCCGGTTGGAGGAATAGTTGTAAGAAAAAGCGAAGTCGGAAGTATTCCTGCCACGCCTGTCAAGCAGGCGAGCCCCAATGCTTTGCTCGTCCGCTCCTCTTTTGCCTCCCCTCCAGTTCCGTTTAGGTCCGGGCAGGAGGCAATGCCGATGCCGGAGGATTTCTTAAACACTAAAGAAGTACCAACACTCTCAATTGTTTTATGTGCGGACAATCAAGGGTCTTTAGAAGCGATTGTTAGGTCGCTGCCGAAAGAAATAAATATTGCTCTTCAAAAAACAGGCGATATTACGACAACAGATATTCTATTGGCGAAATCAATAAATGCAATAGTTTTGGGTTTTAATACGAAGATGCGGCCGGAAATTGTCAAATTTGCTGTTCAGGAAAAAGTTTTGGCCAAAAACTATAAGATTATCTACGAATTAATATCAGAAATAAAAGATGTTCTGGAAGGAAAACAATTGGCATTAGTTGAGGAAATTTTTGGGCGGGCAAAAATACTAGCTGTTTTTCCATATGATGCAACAAAAGTTTTGGGAATTAAAGTTTTGGAAGGGCGCGTTGCGCGCGGGGACAAGATTCGATTGATCAGAAAAGAAGAAATTATCGGAGAAAGCACTATTAATTCAGTCAGGAAGAATAAGGATGTTGTTTCAAAAATAGAGCAGAATCAGGAAGGCGGCGTAATCCTTTCTCCTTTCCTTGACTTTACTATAGGCGATATGTTAATATGCCACGGATAGCAAGTTAAAAGTTCAAAGTGCAAAGTTCAAAGTTAATTTTGAATTTTTAATTTTTAATTTTGAATTGGAGCGAAGCGGCTATGGACAATGTAATGCTTGAAAAGATTAAAGACCTCTTAGCCAAAAACGAAAACATAGGCATCGCTATTGGAAAAAATCCCGGTATTGATGAAATGGCTGCAGGATTATCTTTGTATCTTGTTCTTTCAGAAATTGGCAAAAAAATTACCATTGTTTGTCCTACGGATCCAATTGTGGAAGTTTCTTCTCTGGTTGGAATAGACAAAGTGAAAAAATCTTTTAATGGAGGGGCAAATGGAGATTTAACAGTGACCTTTCCATACAAAGAGGGAGAAATTGAAAAAATTTCCTATACCCTCGAAGAAGGAAAATTAAATATTTTGGTTAAGGCCGGAGAGAATGGTCTTTCTTTTAATGAAAAAGACGTTGAATTTAAGAGGGAGGGAGCCGCTCCCGGTCTTGTTTTTGTTGTAGGGACACCGCGAATATCAGACTTGGGAACAGCTTTTGACATGGAAACTCTTAAGGATTCAAAGGTAGTAAATATAGATTATAAATCGGAAAATCAGGGATTCGGAGACATACCGCTCCTTGGCAAGAGCGCATCCTCTATCTGTGAATTAATGGCAAATTTTATTATTTCCTTGGATCTTAAAATGGATGTTGATGTTTCTTCCAACTTGTTAACCGGCATCATTGCTGCGACAGATAACTTTCAAAGTTCCGTAACTTCCGCATTAGCCTTTGAAACAGCTGCTACTCTTTTGAAAAAAGGCGCGGTTAGAAAAGTAAAAAACATATTAAATTCCGATATTGAAGAAGATGCTTTTTTCTCCCCAAAATCAGATTTTAAACCTTCATTTGCTAACATTTCAAAGGGTACGGAAGAAAAAAAAGAGGACAAGAAGGATGCCGCCTTCGCCAAAGGCTTCGGCCCGCTTCGCCAAAGCGACAGCGAGGCGAGCGAGCCAACGGAAGATAATCCTCCGGATGACTGGTTGGCTCCTAAAATTTACAAAGGCTCGACCAATGTTTAATAAATAATATGTCAGAATTTTTAAAAGGATCAGATCGTTTAATGCAATCAATAGCAGAGCTTAAAGTAAATCTTTTTTCTCCAGAAGCAATTACTAAATTTTGGAAAGCAAAATTGCAAGCAGATGGAAAAAGAATAGGACTGGATATTTCTGTGCTGGATTGCAATTGGACAAAGAGGGAAATGAGAAAGCCAATGATAGGCATTAATGGCGCAGAAGTTCCTTCAATGATGGTTTACATTCCACAAGAGCTTTACGGACAAGAAGGATTGATAAAATTGGGACAAATGTACCCAAAGATGAATATCTGGCCTGTTCAAAAAGAGACTGTTGCATGGGTTATGCGGGATAGCCCTGATTCAAGCAAAAAAGGGAGATGGATAAAAGTGGAAGCGACTATTGATGCTCCAAATATTAATACTACCGAAAAAGATCTTAAGAATCATGCCAAAGCCAAAAAATATTCACGTCAGAGATTAATTACATATATCTTTGCTTCTCAAGCAAGTAAGGATTTAACAGGACATTATCTGGATGAGGAATCGACATGGTCTCGTCTTGGTACTCATTTCCAGAGCGAGGTGGCTTACGTTCGCTTCCACTCAGATGGCGATTTGACTATCCCTTGGCCTCTGGATCCGCAGGCTCATGGGGCGGGCATAGGTGGTCGTTTTGAAGAAGTAAAAAAAGCTTAGCCTACATCTTCAAAATTCCTCTCTTGAGAATGTTTGGGGAAACTGCTGCGCGATTGCATCTTGACAAGTTGTCAAGAAAGTATTATATTAGACATAATATGTATCAGCTAACCGTAGGTCAGTTTAAATCAAAATTTTCGCAAGTTTTGGAAAAGGTGTTGAAAGGTGAAAGCATTGGTATAACTTATGGTAAAAGCAAAAAAAAGGTGGCAACGCTGACACCCTATAAAAAAGATAAGTCAAAAAAGATTAAGCTGGGGCTTCTTGAGGGTAAAGCTTCGTTTAAAATCCACCCTGATTTTAAAATGACAGATGAGGAATTTTTGCAATCGTGAATTACCTTGTTGATACGCATATTCTTCTTTGGTCACTTTTTTCCCCAGGCAGAATTTCCAAACAGGTGAAAAACGTACTTTCTGAATCTGAAACTACTAAATTTGTCAGCGTTGTAAGTATCTGGGAGATTGCAATAAAATTTTCTCTAGGAAAATTAGATTTAAATGGTCTTTTGCCTGATTCTCTACCTGCGATTATCAAAAATTCCCGATTTGAAATTTTGGATTTAAATACAGAGACTGCGGCTACTTTTTATAAATTACCTAAAATTGGAAATAAAGACCCGTTTGATCGCATGTTAGCATGGCAAGCTATATGTAAGGATTTTTACTTATTGACAAAAGATCGGAGCTTTGTTAGCTATAAAGACCAGGGTTTAAAAATAGTCTGGTAAAAATGAGCTTGATATAGTTTGGGGAAACTGCTATAATAGCATTTAAGTTAAAAGTTCAAAGTGAAAAGTTAAAAGTTATGGTGTCGCTTCGCGACGTTTAAGAGAATAAAATATACCTCAATTTTGCATTTTGAATTTTTAATTTTTTATTATGCCGCTTAGTACAACGTTAAAGAAAAAAGTTATCAAAGAGTTCCAAACAGTTGCGGGAGATACGGGAAGTCCTGAAGTTCAAATTGCGCTTTTGACAACCAGAATTGACCGATTAACAGAGCATTTAAAGATGCATATTCACGATACTCATTCAAGACGCGGACTGTTGTCAATGATTGCCAAAAGAAGAAGGCTGATTAATTTTTTAACAAAAGTTGATAAGAAAAGATCAACTGAGATAGAAAAGAAAATAGGATTCGACAAGAAGCCTCTTGAAAAAACAGAAAAAGTAGAAAAGGTAGCGAAAGCCGAAAAGGCCGCGAAAGCGAAAAAAACAACGAAAACTAAATAATGATTAAAAAAAACTCAGCCTCTTTAGAATTGGGTGGCAAAACCTTAACTTTAGAAGTAGGACAACTAGCACAGCAGGCAACATCATCGGTCTTAGCAAGGCTTGGGGATACTATGGTTTTGGTAACCGTAGTCATGGGCAAGGAAAGAACAGACATTGATTATTTCCCTCTGACGGTTGAATATATAGAAAGACTATATGCCGGAGGAAGAATTAAGGGCAGTAGATGGGTGAAAAGAGAAGGACGACCTACGGATGACGCTACTCTTACGGCCCGCCTAATAGATCGTTCTGTCAGACCGCTTTTTCCAAAAGAATTCAAAAAAGAAGTGCAAATAATTGCTACAGTTTTATCGGTAGACGGAGAAAATTCTCCCGATGTTCTGTCTGTTGTAGCAGCTTCGGCTGCTTTAGCTATTTCTCCAATTCCCTGGAAGGGTCCGGTCGGATCAGTCCGCATGGGATATGTTCAAGACCAAGAAACCAAGAAAGCTGATTTTATTGTTAATCCGGGAGTTGTAGAGTCCGACCTTTCAGAACTAGATTTAATTGTTACGAGTCTTAAAGGTAAAACATTGATGCTCGAAGCGGGAGCGCAGCAAGTTTCGGAAGACATCGTTTTGGAAGGAATCAAAAAAGCACAAATTGAAAACGATAAAATTATTGCCTTTATTGAAGATTTTGTTGTAGAAATAGGAACCAAAAAAGAAGAAGCTAAATCCAACACTCAATATCAAGAGCTAATTGCGCTTTTGGAAAAATCCTACAAAACTGAAATTGTCGACATGATCAAAACCAGGGTCAGCAAGGAATCCAATGGTGATGCAAGCGAATTCGTAGATAAAATTGTTGAAGAGCAAAAAGCCAAAGACGAAGATTTCTCTGGAGACAAGAAAATGATTGAGAAAGCCATTGAATATATTATGTTTAAAGCCCTTAGAGATAGCACCTTAAATAAGGGCGTCAGGCCGGATGGAAGAAAGATTGATGAGATAAGACCGATTTCCTGTCAGGTAGGAATTCTTCCCAGAACTCATGGATCGGCAATATTCAATAGGGGAGATACACAAGCTTTGACTATCGCAACTTTGGGTTCGCCCCGCATGGAGCAATTAATAGAATCTGCAGAAGGAGAAGAATCAAAAAGATATATTCATCATTACAATATGCCTCCGTATTCTGTCGGTGAAGCCGGAAGAATTGGATTTACTTCGAGAAGGGAAATAGGTCATGGAGCATTGGGCGAAAGATCAATTATGGCAGTTATTCCGACACAGGCTGAATTTCCTTACACGATTAGAGTTGTTTCGGAGATATTGTCTTCTAACGGTTCTACTTCAATGGCTGCAACTTGCGGATCAACCCTTGCTTTGATGGATGCAGGAGTGCCGATCAAAAAACCGGTTGCAGGAATTGCCATGGGAATGGTTTCGGATGGGGCTAAATATGTAATTTTGACAGATATTTTAGGACTTGAAGATTTTTCAGGCGATATGGATTTTAAAGTTGCAGGAACCGACTCAGGAATTACAGGAATTCAATTGGATGTAAAAGTCTTGGGAATAACAGAAAATCAAATTAAAGAAGTTTTTGAAAGAGCTAAAAAAGCCAGACTCTTTATTCTTGAGAAAATGATTGCAGTTGCGGGAACCGGAAAAAAAGCTGTTTCGGAATATGCACCAAAAATAGAGCAAGTTCAGATTGCGGTTGACAAAATTGGAGAAGTAATTGGTCCCGGGGGACGCGTTATCAAAAGTATCATTGCTACAACCGGCGCAACTGTTGATGTTGAAGATAGCGGAATAGTCACCATATCGGGAACAGATAAAGACGCAGTTGCCAAAGCTGTGGAATGGGTTAAGGGCATAGTGCGGGAAGTAAAAGTCGGAGAAATCTTCGAAGAAGCTGAAGTTAAAAGAGTGCTTCCTTTTGGAGCATTTGTTGAGTTTTTACCCGGTAAAGAAGGGATGGTACACGTTTCTAAGATGGCGGAAGGATTTGTACGAAACCCTCTAGACGTAATTAAGCTCGGACAGAAAGTTAAAGTTAAGGTCTATGAAATTGACGATCAGGGAAGAACAAATCTGACAATGTTATTTGGTGAAAAGAGCGGTGGAAGTGTTCCGCCAAAAAGAGAAGTTCCTCCTGTTCCCGCGAATGATGATCAAAGTCAGCCTCCGATAGTTCCGCCCGTAGCAACAACTCCTTCCGAACATCCCTTGTCAAGACAGTTTAGGCGAGAGCGTTTTTCTCAGGGGATAAACAGAACTCAGGGCAACTGGAGAGACAGAAGAACTCCCGGAGGACAAGCTTTGGGATCAAGACCGGCAGATACCCGCTTCCGCAAATCCCACTATTAATTTATTATTTTTAATTGTACAATTTATCTAAGATATGAATATAGATGTTCCTTTGGAAAGTAAAATAAAAGAAATTGAAGAAAGAATAAGGGTTGCTTCTTTGCCCGCTGAACTTGCCGAGAAATTGAAAGAAGAAATTAGCGTTTTAAGGTTAAGTCTTAACCCAACGGCCGGCTCAGGGCAGGGAGGGGCGTTCATGAATTTTGAAAATTTCTCCAATTACGTAAATTACATTCTTTCTTTGCCTTTTAACAAAGTTACCCCCGACGTTTTGGATATCGTCAAAGCGAAAGAAATCTTGGATAAAAATCATTATGGATTGACAAGCGTTAAAAACGTAATTTTGGAATATCTTTCCTCGCTTATTCTGAATATTA
>MFPH01000018.1 GCA_001782645.1 Candidatus Levybacteria bacterium RIFCSPLOWO2_12_FULL_37_14
GGAAAAGCAAAAAAAAGGTAAAAAAGACTTGAAAGAAAGGGGCAGGATCAAGATTCCTTCGAAGACCTTTTTGGAGGTGTTTAAAATCTAAAAACCGGGAGCTACGGTAAAGACGATCATGCTTAGAACAACTAGAGTCGCTACGATAATCCAGATTATTTTAATCAATTTTATTGATTTCATTCTTCTATGATAGCAAAAAATAAAAAAAAGCAAAATGAATCAAAGCAGGCGATCTTTTTTTCAGCACTTTTGGGAATTATGCTTTTTATGGTGGTAGGGTATTTGGTCGTGTCTAATTTAAAAATTAATGCGAGAAGGACGGAGTTGAACTCCCAGTTGATTAAATTAAAAGTCGAACTTAATGCTTTGGAGGTGAAAAAGGTGCAATTGCAGGCTCAGGTTTCTGAAGCGGCTGATGACGAATATCTGGAAAAAGAGGCCAGAGACACTTTTAATCTAAAAAAGCCGGGCGAGGAGGTGGTGATTATCTTACCGGCCGAAAACAATGAGAGTTCGCAGAAAAAAGAAAGCTTTTTCCAAAAAATCATAGATAAGATAAAATTTTGGTAAGGCGGGTGTAGCACAATGGCAGTGCGCTTGCTTCCCAAGCAAGATACACGGGTTCGATTCCCGTTACTCGCTCCGCGCAAAGCTATTGCTTAAAAAACAATGCATGGTAGGCTCTAAACAGACAATGTCAAAACGTTTTTTGTCACATAATTCAACTATCGTTCTTTCTGCTTTAATCGCTATTTTTGGAATAGCTTTTTTGGTTTGGGTATTTTCTTCCAACACTCTTATTAATGCTGGAGACAATACTGGCGCTGCCAGCGTGATTATTTCTGGCAGTTTGCAGGCGAAAACAGGCAGAGCCGCTACTTTGGTTGTAGCCGCCTCCAATGGCGCCCAAAGCTCAAAAGATCAGGCCGATTTTATTGCTGACGGAAGAGACGATCAGGTCGAGATACAAGCGGCCATTGATGCTTTGTCGTCTTCAGGAGGAACAGTTCAGTTATCGGAAGGAACATTTAATCTTTCTTCGGGCATAGTGATTAGTAGTGATGGTTTGACCTTGAAAGGCCAAGCAGGCCAGGGAGGAAGCAAAGCCCCGGGAACTTATTTTGAGACTTCAATTGATCGACCCAATTCTGTAATAACCGTCAATGATATAGAGAGGGTAGTTCAAGCTGGCATAAGCTTAGAAGATTTTTGGATTCGGAACTGGGGAAACGGCGACGGCATAGTTTTTGGCCCTGATTCCAGTATTTTTGACAGCAGGATTGAAGGGGTAAATTTTTTGGGTAACGCTTATCATCTTCAGTCTGCCTTTTTACTTTATTCTTTTCACAGTTCTGTTGCTACCGACATTAGCATTACCAATACCGGCATCGGTTTTAGTTTGGGAGGCAGCAAGCGGTCTGTTTTCAGCAATATTATGGCAAACGACCTATTTGATGGAATTTTTGATACCCAAGGCACTCTTGAAGAACTGGTTATTACGGGAGTGGTTGCTGATTTAAACCACCATGGCCAAGGGATTAGAATCAGAGGTATAACCAGAAATGTTTTGGTGAAGGACAATGCGATTTATCGGCCTAATAGTGGAATAATAGCAGGTCAAGTGCGTAATGAAGGGGGGGTGGATAATTTAACTATTACCAATAATCTGATTGCTTTTCCTAAAGATGCCGGCATCCGCCTTGAAGCGATGCCAGAAGATAAAAATAAATACATTCAGATCATCGGCAACAAGATAATTTCTGGCAGTAAAGAGGGCATTATTGTTGACAATTCTGACAATCTGCAGATAATTGACAACCAAATTATCAATCCCGGCCAAGACAGTGGTGCAGGAAATACGCGAAGATCCGGCATTAGCATAGACAACACCAATGGCCGAAACATAACTATTACCAACAATCAAATAATAGACGATCAGAACTCTGCCACTATGCAGTATGGTATTTATTACAGTAATACTTCCGGCGGATATATTTCAGAGAATTACATAAAGGGCAGTTCCTTGTCAGGCATTTCTTTGGCTGACGGATTTACCGGAGTCATAAGAAATAATTATGGTTTTGCAACTGAAAATTTAGGCACAGCTACCGTAAACAGCGACTCAACTTATGTTGATGTCGCACACGGACTCGCCATGACTCCTTCCTTAAGTAGTATTCAGGTGACTCCAATCAGTAATCTCGGCAATGCTTCAAAATTTTGGATCTCCAATGTGGGAGCAAGCACTTTTAGGATTAACGTTAATGTCGATCCAGGATCTTCCGGCGCCAACTTCTCTTGGCTAGCTAAAATTTAAGGATTTACTTCGTTCCTTCGTCCCAGGAGGAGAGATATTTTTTCTGCTCTTTGGTTAATCTATCAATTGAAATTCCCATTGCCTGAAGTTTTAATGAGGCAACCTCCTGGTCTAATTTCTTCGGCAAAACATAAACCTTATTTTCCAATTTTCCACGATTTTCCAAGAAATATTTAATCGCCAAAGCTTGATTCGCAAAAGACATGTCCATAACTTCTGCGGGATGACCTTCTGCAGCTGCCAAATTAACCAGGCGTCCTTCGCCCAAAATATAAACTTTCTTTCCGTTTTTCAAAACATATTCTTCCAAAGAATTTCTTAAAGTTCTTTTTGATTTCGCAGCTTTTTTAAGACCTGCCATATCAATTTCTACATCAAAATGTCCTGAATTAGCCAAAATCGCGCCATCTTTGAGAATTCTTATTATGTCCATGGAGATTACGCCTTTATCTCCGGTTGCGGAAACAATTATGTCTCCTATTTTCGCAGCACTCACCATCTTCATAACTCTAAATCCGTCCATTGCCGCTTCCAAAGCTCTTACATTGTCCACTTCCGTAACAATCACGTTTGCGCCCATGCCCTTGGCTCTGGATGCAATTCCTCTGGAGCACCATCCATATCCCGCAATAACAAAATTTTTGCCGGCCAAAAGAATATTGGTTGCCCTAATTATCCCGTCAATTGTTGATTGTCCTGTTCCATAACGGTTATCGAATAAATGTTTTGTGTCCGAATCATTAACTGCAATAACCGGAACTTTCAATGCTTTATCTTTTTCCATTGCCTTAAGTCTGATAACTCCGGTTGTCGTTTCTTCAGCTGAACCAATAATATTCTTCATTAAATCTTTTCTTTTTGTGTGAAGAAGATGAATTAAATCTCCACCGTCATCAAGAGTTACTTGGGGCTTGAAATCCAAAGCTTGTTCCAAATGCTTATTGTAAAGATCATTATTCTCTCCATGAATTGCGAAAGTCGGAATTCCGTAATCTTTAACCAATGACGCAGCAACCACATCCTGAGTCGATAGGGGATTAGATGCGCAGATAACAACTTCCGCTCCACCCGCCTTTAATGCAATCATTAAATTCGCTGTTTCAGAAGTAACATGAAGACAAGCTGCAATAGTTAATCCCTTAAATAATTTTTTCTCTTGTAATCTTTTCTGGATTTTTTTCAGAACCGGCATTTGTTGTCCAGCCCATTCTATTTTGAGTTTTCCGATTGGAGCCAAAGAGAGATCTTTAATGTCGTAAGTTTTCATTCTTACAACTTTATCAAACTATCAAAGTTTTGTCTATATCTATTTTCAAAACCCTTTTTTGTATATCTGTGCTCTTGAGATCCGTATTTTTCTATAACATAAGCTGAGGCAACCGCGCCCATTTGCCCGCAAGCTTGTAAATCGAATTTTCTTTGAAGCCCTGCTAGGAAACCGCTGCGCCATGCGTCTCCACAACCAGTCGGGTCAACAATTTTCAAAGGTTCTGCGGTCGGTATCCTATATGTTTTTTTTGAAGTTTGTATGAGAGCTCCATTTTCTCCAAGTGTTGTAATAAGTATTTTATTCCTTACTATTGTTCTAAAGTTTTTAACACTTTTTTTCATTAATTCAATTTCGTAATCATTTCCGATAATATATTTCGCGTTCTTTATTCCAAATTCCAATTGATTGCTATTCAATTCTGTAAGAATAAATCCCGGATCAAACATATAATCAATGTCAAGCTTTACGCATTGACGGACAAAAGACATTGATCCTTTTGCGCCGGTAGGCCCCACCAAAACTAAATCTGATTTTTTGGCAATTTTATTAAGTTTTAATAAATAATTTTTTTCCGATGCTCCAAGAAAATATCCCCAAATTTGATTGTGGGATTTGTCTCCCATGGTAAATCCGGTAGAGGTATAGTTTGTTTTTTCTATCTTAATGTAATTGACATTTATGCCAAGTTTTAAAAAATGTTTTTCGTAATCTTGAAGATCTTTTCCAGCTGTAGCAAATAGGATGTGGGGAGTTTGTAAAAGCCCCAGAGAGTAAGAAACATTTCCGGCAGTTCCTCCACGCCGTTTGGCAAATTTACTGACATTGAAAGATAAATTTATTTTGTGGATTTTATCGGGAAGAATATGATCACCGAATTTTCCGGGAAAATCCATGATGTAATCATACGCGATTGTCCCAGTCACAATAATCATAACAAGGCTTGCCCTAAGCAAGTAAGAAGTGCCGAGGTTCAGAATCGAACTGAAATAGCCTGTTCTTCAGACAGGTGCCTTGACCAACTTGGCTACCTCGGCATGTATAAATGCTGTTACTAAAGTATCATTAACCACTCAATGTCTTATCTCTTACTAAAGCATGTACTTTTAACAAAAATCATTTATACATGCCTAGGCAAGTTTATCTTCCCAGTTTTTCAATCTCTTCCGTAAATAACTTTTTCCCAATCGAGTCTTAAGATACTTTTCTCTACGATAAGCATCAACCCCATTTAGACACGCCTCGTAATATATTATATCAAATGGAACATATGGAATGGTAGATCTAACCATTTTTCCATTGTGTTCTGCAAATCTTTTCTTCAAATCATTAGTGCACCCTGTATAGAAATAGCTTCTAGATCTACCTTTCAAAACATATACATAAAACATATTAGGGTAATAGTTTAATTAATCTTTTAATTTCGCTTCTTGTTGATTCAACTAAATATTTCGCAGTCGGACTTTTTGGATCAACGCTTAAAGCGTCTAAGTTTAAACCGGCTGCGGCGCGCTCCAAGAACGCTAAATTCAAAAACTTTTTCTCCGAATCGGTTTTTGCCAGATTATTTATTTTCGCAAGCCACAGGCTTTTTTGTTCCTTAACAAATCCGGGAGTCACGTTTTTCAGTTTAGACAAGTTATAAATAAACCAATGATAGCCGAAAACCGCATCGTAAAAAGGCGGTTTCCACGACCAATACAAATTGGAAAGAATAACTGCTTGGCCGTCTATGGTTTTGATTAAATCAGAAGGCCCAAAGTGTCCATGCTGAAATTCGCGCTTAACGTCTTTGCAATTTTCACTCAAAACGCTTATTGCATTATCTATTAAACCCGCGTCCTCCTCTTTCCTAAAGATATGAGTTGGATAAAGTTTGAATGAAGCTTGTTTCCATTTATCAAAGTTGTTCTTTATCTCTTCCGAAAGTGTTTCTTTTGGCTTTTCGATCCAAGGAAAAGCCACACAATTCTTTTTATATTCTTCCCTTAATGTGAAAAATTCTGTTAATTCTTTTTCATTGGTCGGACTATTTACAATCGGTTTTCCGTCAATAAATTCCAAAATTAAGGCTTCGTATCTTTTTTCATCATTCCATGGCAAATAAGAATAGAGAAGGGGAGGTCTTAAAATTTTACTTTGGTTGGCTTTGGAAAAAGCCTGAATCATATAAATTTCGCTCGTTGTCGGTTTTACTCCCTGAATTTTCAGAATTACCTTTTTACCGTCAAATTTTCCTAGATATCGAAATGCTCCTATTTCTTTTGAAGTCCACCAGGGACTTCTGTCTAAAAGTTTTTCTGGAATAAAACCAAGTTTTTCTGAAACATCTTTTAGAACTTTCTGCTCACGGCTTCCAAGGTCTGATTCCGCAAGAAAAAGATGCGATATTTTGTTTTGACCGAGTTTGACTCGGTTTTGACCGAGTTTGACTTGGTTTTGATATTTCACAATTCTAGTATACAATAAATATTGTGGAGATTTTTTTAAGCAATTTTATTTTTATCTGGATTAATTCTGTCTTGGCTTTAGTGGCTATTTTATTTGGATGGCTAATGAGTAAGGCAAATTCAACTTTCGCAAAGCTTTGGACAGGCTTCCTTTGGCTTATATTTCTCCCTAACACTATTTATATATTAACTGACATCTCGCACCTATTTGAAGATTGGCCCAAAGTTGGCAATTTATTCAAACTCATTCTAATATTTCAATATTCACTTTTTGCGATTTTCGGAATTATTACCTTTGTTATCTCTACTTATTTTTTCCAAAGACTGCTCGAGGGAAAAAGGAAAAAAGGAATAAAGACGACAACTATCATTGCCATATGCATACTAAATTTTATAGTGGGTTTTGGAGTTGTGCTTGGAGGCATACGCAGAACCAATTCATGGTACATTTTTACCAACCCATCAAGGGTTTTGGAAGACACCCTTAATGTCATCTATTCTCAGGAATTATTAATACTTTCTTTAGGAATTGGCATTTTGGCAAATTTTATATACTTTTTAATGCTGGAAAGCATCGCTACCTGGGGTAAAAAATACCTCAAAAAGTAGCTTCCTTGTCAAGTTTTTGCGCTTCTGGTAAAATCAACATGCGCCCAGGTGATGAAATGCGAAGTCCGCCAAAAAACGCAGCATGAGGCGTATTCGAATAGAATCTAAAGCCGAATGCTAAGTTTAGGCGGAGTAGACACGCGAAGCGCAAGAATATCAAAGTTAAACAAAGTTCGTAGATAACAAATAATTCAATGCCCAGGTGATGAAATGGTAGACATGCAGTGTTCAGAACGCTGTGCTCGCAAGGGCTTGGGAGTTCGAGTCTCCCCCTGGGCACCACGTAAAACGTGGTTAAAGTCGCGTTTGACGCGATACATTTATGATAAAATAAACAAGATTTGGGCTTGTGGCGGAATTGGTATACGCGTACGCTTGAGGTGCGTATTCCGAAAGGAGTGGAGGTTCAAGTCCTCTCAGGCCCACTTTGGACGGTTAGCTCAGCGGTAGAGCGCTTCGTTTACATCGAAGATGTCAGGGGTTCAAATCCCTTACCGTCCACCCACAAACCAGCCTCGTAAGCTTGACAACCATAGCAGAATATGCAACTATTATTATTGATGAGAAAGATTATTCTGTCTATTTCTTTCTTTACTTTTACACCCATTTTACTCTCAATAAGTATTGTCTACTTCCTTTTTTTATCCTACAACTCCAGACTCCACAAGGGACTAATTAGTCATAGTTCTAATCGCGGTGTGGCATTCGCCGCTCTTCCGTCTGCGGAAAATGTGCTTGGAGATAGCATCATCTCCAAGGACGCAAGAATAGAGATAGTAAGGCAATTTTTTGCCAGGTATAAATCTCCGCTTGAACCTTTTGCTTCAAACGTTGTGAAAGATGCAGACAAATACGGACTTGATTTTCGCTTGCTTCCCGCTATTGCAATGCAGGAATCTAACCTGTGTCAAAAAATCATAACTGATTCTTACAACTGCTGGGGATTTGGGATATACGGCAATAAAGTAACCAGATTCGATAGCTATCCCGAAGCTATTGGTACCGTAACCAAAACGCTCGCTACCAACTATATCGCCGGGGGCTTAAATACTCCTGAAGAAATTATGAAAAAATATACCCCATCCAACAATGGCTCATGGGCTTACAGCGTTAATTACTTCATGGAACTACTCCAATAAACCGCGGGGCTTGACAAACCTATAGTTACTTGATATAATGCTAGGTAGATCCTAAGGTATGCCTTTCCAAATGCATACGTTAGGATTTTTTTGTTGCCTTCATTAATGTCATCCCGAACTTGTTTCGGGATCTCTCTTAAAAAATGAGATGCTGAAATAAATTCAGCATGACAATGAAAACAATCACTTTGCTATGAAAAAATTTTATTCTTTAATATTGTTTTTTGTACTTTTTTTGTCGCTCGTTTCGAAATCCTATGCGCAGGAATTGGCCGCCGGTTCTTCTGCTGCGCTTTTAAAACCAGCTGCTCAGGAGACAACCGATAGTCGTGTGAGAATTCTGAGGGAATTTTTGGAAAAATATAATTCTCCCCTGTCCTTATTTGCCGGAACTTTTGTGGAAACTGCTGACGAATATAATTTGGACTGGAAATTAGTGGCTGCAATTTCAGGAGTTGAATCCACTTTTGGCCGCGAAATTCCATATGAATCTTTTAACGGATGGGGATGGGGAATATATGGAGACAACATGATCAGATTTTCCTCCTGGAATCAGGGAATTGAAACTGTTTCCGAAGGCTTGAGAACGAATTATATTAATAAGTGGGGAGCAAGAGACGTCTATGAGATCGGAAGGTTTTATGCATCTTCTCTCACATGGGCGCAAAGAGTTGAATATTTCATGAATAAAATTGATGAGTATCAAAATTTAAATTTAGCCAGCCTACCTATTTCACTATAATTCGTGTATAATAATTCAATCGCTTGCGGACGTGGCGAAATGAGCGGATGTGGCGAAATGGTAGACCTGCCCGACAGTGCCAAAGCCAGGGTGGCGAAATGGTAGACGCGCATGGTTTAGGACCATGTGGGGAAACCTTTGGAGGTTCGAGTCCTCTCCCTGGCACAGTCTTTGGCAGGCGGGCGCGATAGGTTTAGGACCTATTGACCGCAAGGTCTTAGGGATTCGAGTCCTCTCATCCGCACTAAATTATGAATAAAAATATAACTACTGCTCTACAAAAAGAACCGAATGGAACAATCCGGCTGACAATTACAATTCCGTCAGCGGATGTAAAAAAAACATGGGAAGAAATGATGCTGGAAGTTGTAAATAATGCGGAAGTTCAAGGTTTTAGGAAAGGTAAAGCTCCGAGAAAATTAGTTGAAGAAAAAGCTGATAAAGAAAAAATCAGAGAAGAAGTTTTAAAAAAACTTTTACCGATTGCATATACGCAAGCCGTAAAAACTCAGGGAATAAAACCAATTATAAATCCCAAAATTCATGTTGAAAAATTAGCAGATCCGGACACAAATAAAGATTGGCAATTTACGGCTTTGACCTGTGAAGCTCCAATTATTAAGTTGGGTAAGTACAAGGAAAACATTCAGAAAATCACTGCAAAAAGTAAAATCATTATTCCCGGCAAGGAGCCTGTACCTGTCAAATTCGAAGATATCGTAAAAGCATTACTGGACAATATTACAGCCGAAATACCGGGAATCCTGGTTGACAACGAAACAGATAGGCTTTTGTCTCAAACCCTTGAAGATGTCAAAAAGCTAGGATTAACGCTTGATCAATACTTGTCTTCAACCGGCAAAAACCCACAAATTTTAAGGGAAGAATATAGGAAAAAAGCGGAAAACGATATTAAGCTCGAATTTACACTTTTAAAAATTGCAGAAGAAGAAAAGATCGTAGTTGAAGAAAAAGAAATCGAAGAGGCGATAAAGGCTAGCAAGAGTGACGACGAAAGAAAAAATCTAGAAGCTAACCGGTATCTTCTCGCTAGTATTTTAAGACAGCAAAAAACCCTTGATTTTCTTAAA
>MFPH01000019.1 GCA_001782645.1 Candidatus Levybacteria bacterium RIFCSPLOWO2_12_FULL_37_14
ACAATCGTGTTTACCCTGACGATTCCAGCAACAGTCATTGGGACATATTATGGTATGAATATAGTTCTTCCCGGAGGCATAAGCGAGGAAAAAACCTGGCATTTTTGGGGCCCTTACACTACTTTTATTATTATAATTATTTTATCCATCATACCCTTAGTATCAATGCTCTTGTACTTCAGGCATAAAAAGTGGTATTAAGCCCCAGCTCACATCCCAACCAAAGACCCATTTTGTTTTTCCTTGCTTTTTTCTCTGCTTGGATAAAATCCGATTGATATCTGTAAGGATTGTCTTTAAATGTGTATTCGCGGGCATATCCTTCGCTTATTATAAATTTATTGAGATTTAAATCATTAAGAAAAACATAACGCAATAGCCTTCCATATTCATCTCTATTCCCTTGCGTTGAATCCGATTCTAGAATAATTGTCTTGCCGGTTAAAATTTCCTTCGCTTTACTTGACGCTTCTTTTCCAAAGCATTGAGCAGGTTTTCTTTCATCCAAAACTTCCGGACTATCAATGCCAATCAGTCTTACCGTCTCTTTTTTACCATTTAAATTAACTTCAATTGTATCTCCATCCACAACCCTAATAACTCTTACAGTTTCCTTTGAGGAGAATATTTGCTTATTTGTTGGCGAGGGCAGAATAATCTTATTTTGTTTTAGACCAGAATTTAAACCGGAATTATTTAATAAAACAAAGACACCCGCCAAAACTACGAAAACTATATGCGTTAAAATTTTCCTATTTTTCATTCAGCTTTTATATTATAGAGCAAAACAAGTGAAAAATTAGAAAAATGTGAATCTGTGCAAAAGTTTGCTGCTATGTAGCAGCGAACTTTAGAGACAAGTATTGACTCAGCCGCTTTCCATTCTCCATGCAGAATCAATTCTGTTTGTAGTAAATATGTTTATTTGGTAAAATTGAAATGTATTGCCGAGTCGTCTAATGGTAGGACGCGACCCTCTGGAGGTCGTTATTGGGGTCCGAATCCCTACTCGGCAGCCATAAATTGACAAAACAGTTGGAATAAAACCTACATTTTATAGACACCGAATCCGTCTTTGGCAACTTGATCTACTTTAACAGCTATTTCTTCTCCTTTCTTACCGGAAGCAACTTGTTTGTGCTCAAGCTGCATTGATTCTATGACTTGCTCAAAGGACACATCTTTCTTTTCGAATTTTACCTTATCCCCAACCTTCAAACCCTTTCCAAGTTTTATAACCGCAACCTCAATTTTATCGTAATAGTGAATTACTTTTCCTACCAAATCTTTTTTATCCATTACTATCACCTCCCCTCGCCCGCCAACTTGTCCGCCGAAGCATTTGCGAAGGTGGAAGCTTCAGCGAAGGCGGGTCACCCCCCTTACTTTAGTATTATTAAGCCATTATGTCAACATGAAAAATGATACAATACGCATATGTTAGTCGACAATATTGGCTTAATTATTAAAGCAGGGAATGGCGGAGATGGCGCGGCAACTTTTTTGCGAAATGAGACAACTGCCAAAGGCGGACCTGATGGCGGCAATGGCGGAAACGGCGGAAATATCTATTTTCAAGGCTCAACCAACATTA
This sequence comes from Candidatus Levybacteria bacterium RIFCSPLOWO2_12_FULL_37_14, assembly GCA_001782645.1. Lineage (GTDB taxonomy): Bacteria > Patescibacteriota > Microgenomatia > Levybacterales > UBA12049 > GWB1-37-8. Next base: position 1,595 of record MFPH01000019.1, read on the forward strand.
ATGACCTTCGCGAATTTCGGTTCAAAAAGAGAATCGAAGCTCTAAGCGGAATCCCCGGTAAAAATAAAAAGTTGTTCGGTAAAAACGCCGAAAATTTGACTATTTATCTACCTTTGGGCACACGAGTAACAGATATTGCCTCTGGGCGAATAATTGAAATTATAGATACAACAACACCTATCCTGATTGCAAAAGGCGGAAAAGGCGGACGGGGAAATACCGAATTCAAATCCGCAACAAATCAGGCCCCAAGATATGCTGAAAAAGGAACACTTGGCGAAGAGAAAAAATTATTTCTGGAATTGCGAATGATCGCGGATATCGGCTTAATCGGATTGCCAAATGCAGGGAAAAGCAGTTTACTTTCTGTTCTCACGAATGCAACGCCAAAAATCGGCGCTTACGCTTTTACGACACTGGAGCCAAACATTGGGATGCTGGGGAAACACGCAATTGCAGATATTCCCGGACTGATTGAAGGAGCTTCCAAAGGTAAAGGTCTGGGAGTTGAATTCTTAAAACACATTGAAAAAACAAAAGTCTTGGTTCATTGTATAGATTCTTCCATGGAAGATGTACAAAAAATATATTCAACTGTCCGAAATGAATTTGAACAATATAATACCTCATTATTGGACAAACCTGAGATAATTTTGTTTACCAAAACTGATTTAGCGAATAAAGATCAAATCAAAAAAAATGTTAAAATTTTGGAGAAAGAAAACAGAAAAGTCCTAACAGCCTCTATTTACCAACCCGAAACCCTAGAAACTTTAAAATTAGCCTTGAAAGAAGTTTTAAGCCAGCCCTCACATTGACTTTTGGAGTGATTTTTGGTATAATAAAGTATTATCATCGGCAGGTTTAAAGAAATAAATCTGCTTAATTTTTGAAAAGTTCTGATTAGATCAGGTTTAAGATAATAAGTAATACAATTTTTAGAAATTCGTATCTTTTCCCCTATTTCGGCGCTTCAATTTATTTAGGCAGTTTTATTCCTTTAATCTATGTATTCAAGAAGATTTAATAACAGAGGTACAAATTTCAGAGGAAACCCAAGAAGAAATTTTGGCAGAAAATTTCCTCAGAAAATAATGCCCAATAGCGAATTAATTTCCGCAATTGCGGCTACTAAAGCTCTTAATGAAACTAAGCTTACTCAGCCGGAAGCAGATTATGTTCCGGTAAATAGATTTGAGGATTTTAAAATCTCCCCACAAGTTTTGGAAAATATCAAACTTAAAGGCTATACTATCCCTACTCCAATTCAAGATCAAATTATGCATGCTATAATTGAAGGACGGGATGCAATTGGCATTGCCAATACGGGTACCGGTAAAACTGCTGCCTTCTTGATTCCTTTAGTTAACAAGGTTTTTAGAAATAAACTGGAAAGAGTATTAATTGTTGCTCCGACTCATGAGCTGGTAATGCAAATTCATGATGAATTACGCGGCTTTGCCAGAGGCCTTGGCATATATACTGCGCTTTGTATCGGCGGAGCAAATATGAACAGGCAAATTTCACAGTTACGGCAAAAGCCGCATTTCGTAATCGGTACACCGGGAAGATTGAAGGATCTCATTGAAACTAGAATTTTACAATTATCTCAATTTCATAATGTTGTTTTGGACGAAGCAGACCGCATGGTCGACATTGGTTTTATCAAAGATATTAAATATTTTATATCCCTCATGCCGCCTGTCCGCCAATCGCTTTTTTTCTCAGCGACTATTTCCGGAAAAGTAAAAGAAATTTTGCAAGCATTTGTTAGAAATCCGGTTACGATTTCTGTCAAAAAACAGGAAACTGCGGTGAATATTGAACAGGAAGTTGTCAGGATCCGCCCAGGAATTAATAAGGTTGACGAATTACATAATCTTTTAAGACAACCCGGATTTGAAAAAGTGCTTATTTTCGGCAGAACAAAATGGGGAGTACAAAAACTATCAGAAGAATTGGCTAGACGCGGATTTAAAGCAGGAGCAATTCACGGAAACAAAAGGCAAAATCAAAGACAAAAAGTTTTGGACGCATTCAAATCAAACGAGATCCAAATATTGTTGGCAACCGATGTTGCTTCCCGCGGACTGGATATTCCGAATGTGAGTCATGTAATTAATTACGATATGCCTGAATCATACGAGGTATATATTCATAGGATCGGTCGAACAGGAAGAATAGATAAAAAAGGCACCGCCCTGACATTTCTTGAGGGTATATAATAGTTACGTGGCTTATACAGTTTATATTCTTCGCACATCTTCAAATACTTTATACACCGGACAAACAAATAATTTGGAAAAAAGATTAAATGAACATAAAAACAAAACAAGTAAATCATCAAAATATCTACGCGGCTTTAAATCATTTAGATTAGCTTATGGAGAGGTACAGCCTACACTTTCACAAGCTTTGAAGCGGGAAATTGAATTAAAAAAACTATCCCACGCGAAAAAAGAATTATTAATTAAAAGCAAATCATCTGTTTAGCTTGACTTAGCAAGTTAAATTTTATATACTCTCTCTCCATGAGAAATCTCTATTCAAAAGTAGCCAAAAAACTTTTATTTCTTAAGAAAAACTTAACCATCATAGTTCTTGATTGGGTTCTTAATTGGCTAAATTCTCTCAAAAAGGACTTTTCTTTCCATAACAATCATACGGAATTATTGGCAATCTGGACTGCATTATTTATGGCTATTACTGGACTTTTTATTCTCGCAATTAAAAGTAATTTTCTAATTATGTTTTTACTTTTTGTTTTTGCAGTTGTAATAATGTTTGCAGGCGCTATTGCTACTACATATTATCTTTACGCATTAAGATATCACAACAGAAAAAAAATACTTCCCAAAATTCATAATTTTCTTAATAAATCTTTTAAATTAAGAGCCTTGTTGCATTTCATAAAAATTCCCCGTTTTTCAATTCTTAACAATATTGCAAAAAACTTCAAATTAGCTCAATAACTCTGATATAATGAGTTGGTGAAATGGCTTAAAGACTATAAATATAAAAATCTAACTTTTATCGCTTTAAGTATTCTGCTCGTAATCTTTTTGTCTAAATATAATTTCCTAAATCAATTACTTTTCAAAACTAGTTACATTCCCCCCATCGGTTCTTTTATCGCGGGCGCGCTCTATGTCTCTGCGTTTACAGCGTCTCTTGGAATATTGATGCTTGCAGACTTATCTCAAAATTTATCAACAATAGAAATAGCTATATTGGCAGGTTTGGGTGGAGCAGTAGCAGATTTTGCTATTATTCGATTTTTTAAAAATAATTTACTTTCCGAAATTACGCCTATTTATGATAAGCTGGGAGGACAACGCTTGACAAAACTTATGCATCACAAATATCTCAGATGGAGTCTTCCCATAGTTGGTGCAATTATTGTCATGTCTCCTTTTCCGGATGAACTAGGATTATTTCTTATGGGATTAACCCGCATAAAAAATTATCAACTCACCTTATTATGCCTAGCGCTTGATATAATTGGAGTATTCCTGCTTGTTTCCGCGTTTTCTTTAATAAAATAATTTAGATATATACGGAGCAAATACAAAGATTCCTACAATCACAGATCCTATTGCCGCTATCAAAACCATTCCTGCGGCTACGTCTTTTGCGATTTTTGCTTCTTTCCTATGCTCCTGAGTAATGAGATTAACCATTTCCTCAAGTGAAGTGTTGATCATTTCAGAACAAATAACTAACAATATTGCAATCCCTAAAACACCTTTTTCGTATGGATTGGTATGAAAAATTATGCTAAAAATAATTACAATCAAAGCAATAATAAAATCTATTCTCAGGTTACGGTTGTTTCTCAGTGCGTGCCAAACACCATCAAACGCATATTTAAAAGAGCTAAACAAAGATTTATTGTACTCCATATCTCAATTATAAATCATTTCCAAAAAAAATTGCTTACTGATAGAATATACTATTAATGTTATCACTATCCCCAAGATACTTCCAACTATTGTCTCCCCTGGGGAGTGTTCTTTTGTTTTAATACGCGACCATGCAAGAAGAGGAATAAGCGTAAGAAGTAGAAAAAAATATCCCTTATAAACAATTCCTATGAAAAGCACAACAGCTGTAAGAGTAGCTACGTGTATACTTGCTTTAATCCACTTATTGAGAATTGCAATAACTATTAAACCTAAGACGATTGCAAAAAGAGCTATAAAAAGAATCTTTGGACCATTAAGAATAAAAAGAGATATAAAATAACAAAACATGGCGAATGCGGAAAAAGAAAAAAGAAGAGGTCTTTGTTCTTTCTTAGAAACATCAAGATTAGAAAAGAACCCGAACATCACTCCTGCAATCACGAACAAAGCAACAAATAGGACAAAAATGTATGAAAACATTGTCCATTTTAACGCATGGGAGTAGTCTTGGCTAAATTTTGTAACCAAGATAAAAAGCGCCGGAAACAGAATGAAGACCGGACCCAAAAAAAAAGATATTGCCCTAGCAAAACCCATCATAATTATTAATATGCTTTTTTAATTCTCTCCAAAGTTTTCTCTTTGCCTAAAATTTCCATTGATTCATTAAGGGGCGGAGAGATTTTCTTTCCCGTAATCGCTGCTCTTAAAACCGTAAAAAAATCACTATTTTTAATTCCCAAATCCCGAGCAGCTTGCTGCATGCTTTCCCCAATATTTATTGCTTTCCAATTTTTTATATTTTCCAGCGATTTTAAAACATTATTTAGCATATCTTTTTTTCCTGACAATTCTATTTCATATTTTTCCGGATCATTAAAGAAAAATTCACATAAATCTTTATACTCAGATAATTTCTTAATTCTGTCCTGAACGATTGGCATTGTTTTCTCAATAATTTCGATCGGATATTTTTTATCAAAAAATTCGTAGATTTGAGATTTGAGATTTGAGATTTGAGATTTTCTTATATATTCTCCATTCATCCAGGTTAATTTCTGTAAATCAAAAATCGGAGCGACTGTCCCAACGTTTTTCAGCTCAAACAATTCTATTAATTCTCCCATGGAAAATATTTCTTTTTCCTTTGGATGACTCCACCCTAAAAGTCCCATGAAATTCAAAATAGCTTCCTTCAAATATCCATCCTGCTTTAAATCTAAAACCGATTTTGCTCCATGACGCTTTGATAATTTGGTTTTATCCTGACCCAAAATAACAGGCAGATGAGCAAACACCGGCAATTCCCATTTGAAAGCCTCGTATAGTAAAATGTGTTTTGGCGTTGAGGAAATCCACTCATCTCCGCGGATTACATGAGAGATATTCATAAGATGATCATCAACCACATTTGCCAAATGATAAGTTGGAAAACCGTCGGATTTAAGAATTACAAAGTCCTCAATAACATCTGTTTTAAAAGAAATTTTTTTATCTCCGACTGCGTCAATCCACGATATTTCCCGATTTGTTGGAATTTTAAACCGCACTGCGCCTTCATCTGCATAGGCTAATCCCTTTTTGATAAGATTTTCTACATGTTCTTTGTAGATATTTTTTCTTTCCGATTGGACATATTCTTCATCCCAGGAAATTCCCAGCCAATTGAGGATTTCAAAAATTGCCTCTTTTGCTCCGGGAACAATCCTAGCTTGATCCGTATCTTCAATACGAACTATAAATTTACCCTTATTGTGCTTTGCAAAAGCATAATTAAAAAGTGCTGTTCTGGTATTTCCGATATGTGGAATTCCAGTAGGACTTGGCGCAATTCTAACTCTAACCATAAATCAAGATGTATTGATTGTACTTGAATTTTTATCTATACTCAATACGTATGGCTACTTTAAATAAAACAAAAAAAGAAACGCAAATAATTCTTAAGTGGGGAGGAATATCGCTTATTATAATCTTTCTTTTTTTTATGGGAATAAAATTTTTGGCATTTGTGAAAGATTTATTTACTCCTCCGCCTCCTCCTCAAGTTGCTTTTGGAAAATTACCCGCAATTCCTTTTCCAAATCAAATAAAAGAAAATATTGTCTATTCTCTTGACACCCTAACGGGATTCCTTCCAAGTTTTTCCGATCGGGCAAAAGTATATGAAATAATATCCGATCCGCCAACACTTCTAGGGCTTAACAAAACATTGGAGAAGGTTTCGGGAATCGGATTCAAATCAAGTGGAATCCAAATTGCTGAAGATACTTATCAATGGGTTGATCAAACAGCTTCTCTCCAGAGAAGAATTACTATGAATATTTTCTCGTCAGATTTTACACTTTCGTCTTCATATTTGATAACTCCATCCCTTGAAAAATTTTCAGGACCTGATGAAAAAAACCAAGCAATTGACGTAGCTAAATCTTTTCTTGCCAAGATGTTTTTATTTCCGGAAGATATTGATGAAAATAAGACTAAAACTACTTTATATACAATAGAAGGCGCCACCCTTATTCCAACATCCAAAATTTCGAATACTAAAATAATCAGAGTTGATTTTTTTCAAAAAGATCTGGACAATTTTCCAATTTACTATGACAAAGGAATATCTTCAACTATTGACTTTTTGATCGGAAAAGAAAATAAAGAATTGAAAGTTGTTTCGGCGCGCTTTTTCCATAAGAATATTTCAAAAACTGCCTCTACCTATGCAATAAAAACAGCTCAAGAGGCTTATTCAGAATTACAAAAAGGCAAAGCTTACATCGCTTATAAACCGGCTGGTACGGTTGAATTTGCAATCAAAAAAGTATTCCTAGGATATTATGCAGGAGAAAATCAACAAAAATTCTTGATGCCTATTGTTATATTCGAAGGAAGCAACGATTTTGTCGCTTACGTTTCCGCTGTCAGGGACGAATGGATAGGTAATTAATATTTTCCGACATTTCATATAACAATTTACTTGTATCAAGAAATCTGTCTGCACTGTCCATAACCACAATAATTAAAGTGCTATCGCCTTCTTTCTTTGAGGTAACCAAGACCTGACCTGCTTCAGTTGTATAGCCTGTTTTTACCCCATTCACTCCCTGAATTCCCAATAATTTATTGAGATTTTTTAAAAGATATTTATTCTCCCCTGTGATATCAGTTATTTCCCAAGTTTTTGTTGCGACTATTTTTGCAAATACTTCATTTTCTAAAGCTATCGACGCTAATCGGGACAAATCTAAAGGGGTTGTGTAATCACGGCTATCCTCAAGGCCTATTGAGTCTGCGAAATTGGTATGAGTCAAATGAAGCAATTTAGCTTTTTCATTCATTTTTTTGATAAAAGCATTTTCACCGCCCGGATAATTTTGGGCAAGAGTAAGCGCCGCATCGTTTCCTGACGGAAGAAGCATTGCGTATAGAATATCTTTGAAAAATAATTTTTCTCCGATTCCAAACCCCACATTAACCCCTTCTATCCTTTCCGTTTTAACTATTAATACATCGTCCATTTTGTAGTAATCTAAAGAGACTAAAGCTGTCATAATTTTCGTTGTTGACGCCATAGAAAACAAAAGATTTGGATTTTTTGAAAAGAGCACAACTTTTGAATCTTTATCCATTATTACAACTGCTTTTGCAGTTATGTCAGGATTAATTGGAATCTTAAACGCAGGATATTGCGTCTTTGTAATTTCAAACGGAAATTTTCGTACGCTTTTTTCAAAAATATAATATCTCAAAACTACGTCCAAAAAGGCACTGCTTAATAAAATCAAAAGACCTACCAAAGCAAACGTATATAAAATGTGTCTTTTTTTCTTCTTGAAGAAATTAATGAGAAAACCTTTCATCTACCCTCTCCATGTCTCTTGGAAAAAGACTCCCTTCCCGAATATTCTTAAGCCCAAGAATGCACATCGTTATTCTTTCGCTTCCAAAAGAAAATCCACCTTCGGGTGGCATGCCATATCTAAATGCTTGAAGATAAATTTCGCTCTTTTTCAAATCTATTCCTCTTTTTTTAGCATTCTCAACTAATTTGTCGTAATCATTTATCCTTTGTCCTCCTGTCATCCATTCTGTTCCCCGACCGATCAAATCAAAGCTCAAGGTATATCCCGGATCTTTGGGATCTTCTAGGGTATAAAACGGTCTTTTTGCAACAGGGTAATGAGTAATGAAAACCAGATCCGAACCTTTTTCTTCCAGTGACCATTTGCAAATTTCCCTTTCGTCTTCGGGCTGCAAGTCTGATT
>MFPH01000020.1 GCA_001782645.1 Candidatus Levybacteria bacterium RIFCSPLOWO2_12_FULL_37_14
TACGTTTGGGGCTGGAAAAGTACCTTGTCGGATGCAAGATTATAGATGTTGAGATTAAAATTCCGAAAATGCTTGCCGGATCTGCAAAGCAGATTATCGGAGCCAAGATTATTGGCTTAAAAAGAATAGGGAAAGGTTTAATTATTGAGCTGGATAATGATTTTGTCTTGGCGATTCATCTGAAAATGACCGGCCAGTTGATTTATCAGGATAGTAGAATTAAGGGTCCGACCCTTTCTCCGAAAATTGGAGGCCCGACACTTCCTACAAAATATTCTCACATTATTTTCACTTTGGATAACGGTTCTTTTCTTTATTACAACGATTTGCGTCAATTTGGGTGGGTGAAAGTAGTCAGAAAAGATGAATTAATGCAAATTCCGTTTTTCAAAGAAATGGGCCCCGAGCCCCCCGTCGCTAAAGCTATGGGGGGGCAGGCCCCTCTTAACCTTAGTAAGTTTATTGAAATTCTTGGTAAAAGTAATACCGCTATTAAAGTTTTAATAATGGATCAGAAGAAAATTGGCGGAATTGGCAATATTTATGCCAATGATGCTTTGTTTAAGGCCAAAATTGATCCGCGAAGATCTGCAAAGCAGATTACGCCAGAAGAGGCAAAAAGGCTTTATGAGGCAACAATTTATGTCTTAAAGAAAAGCTTGGAATATGGCGGGTCTTCGGATGAGAACTTTGTTAACGCGCTAGGTCAGGAAGGAAACTATCAAAAACACGCTTTAGTTTACGGGAGGGAAGGGGAGAAATGTCCCGATTGTAATTCCAGAGTTCAGAAAATAAAACTCGGCGGCCGCGGAACCTATTTTTGCCCCAAATGCCAAAAGTAATCATTCAACATATCTTTAATTTTATTTTTAGTTTATTTTCTGTACTTTTGTGCCGACAAAAGTACCAAAAACTCGCGAGCGGTAAAGTCGCGCTAAAATTATTTCGTTCGCTGGTCGGGTAATTTCACCCCTTCCTCAATCTCGCTTTACTCGCTGAGGAATTCCCCTGACAGCAAACTATAATAGTTTTTTAACGCGCTTTGTTTAATGCTCGCATTTCAAAGATATGTTGCAAGAACAGTTTCATTAGCGTGATGGTATAATCAAAAAAGTAAGGATAGCTAAATATTTATAGAATAATGAAAGAAGATAAAAATTTAACACCAAGTAGCGCTGAAGGTAGAAGGCAATTTAACAAAGTAAGAAATTACTATTTGCAGCCCTTAAATGAGCAAGGCTTGTTGCCAAGAGATGGTAATGGCATTTTGCATGTATTGTCTGTAGGCTGTGGTTTTTCTGCTCACGAGGCAGTCCCCCTACAGAAACTTGGTAACGTTCAATACAAAGGAATTGATATTAGTCCACGCAGAATTTCTTCAGCAGAATGTTCCAATTTAGATGTGGATCCTGAATGTTTTCAAGTTGAGGACGCAAGAAAGATTGTCAGTAAAGAGAGAAATAGATATGGACTCATCGTTATGAAAAACCCTCAAGTTCTTGATGACCCCGAAGACGATCTTGGAGAAAAGTCGTGGTTCCAGATCTTTAAAAGTTCATGTAAAAAATTATCTCCTAATGGATATATATTTGTTAGCGTGGATGACCCTCTTTATGAGAGAGCATATGCAAAAACTTATCTTGAGAGATTAGGTGTAAAAATTGTAATTGATGAAAAAACTCGCGCATTGCCTTCTGATAATTTAAGTACTGAGGATTATTGGATTATTCTAGGGAAAAAAGAAAACTAGGAGGAAAAGGAACCTATTCTTGCCCCAAATGCCAAAAATAGTTTCTCTATTGACAGACAGACTTATGTATTGTATCATTAAATACATTAAATGCAGCTAGGATTTGATTTATTGAAAATTGAAGGATTCGAGTGGGATACGGGAAACCTTGGGCATATACAAAAACATAACATTAATTATAGGGAATGTGAGGAAACGTTTTTTAATAAACAGCTTGTAATAAATGAAGATCAATCTCATTCCCAGAGAGAAGAAAGATTTCGCGTTTACGGAAAGACAAATGGGGGCAGGTTATTATTTATAATAATTACAATTAGAAATAATAAAATTAGAATAATTTCGTGTCGAGATCAGAATAAGAGAGAACGAAAAGAATTTCAAAAAACAGGAGGTGAGTATTTATGAAAAAACTAAAGCTAATACCTAGATTTAAAAACGAAAATGCAGAAGCCGAATTCTGGGCAACTCATGATAGCACTGATTATTTCGATATCGATAAGGCAGTCATTAATCCATCTTTCCCAAATCTAAAATTATCTACAAGAACAATAACCATAAGAGTGTCGGAATCTCTATTAAATGCTTTAAAAAGAATAGCAAATAAAAAGGATGTTCCATATCAGTCGTTAGTAAAAATATTTCTTGATGAAAAAGTTAGGGAAGAAGATGTGTATAGCCGTTCAATAAACGGATAGGATATGTCTGGCGGCCGCGGCACCTACTTTTGCCCTAATTGTCAGAAATAAAGAATTGTTTTTTGAGATTTATTGTGTTAGCATTAGAAATTAGAAATTAGATCCGATTCTAAAAAATATGGGAAGTAATCATAGGGAAAAGATAGTAATCTCGGTAGGAGGATCATTAATTGTTCCCAACGGAGGAATTGATACGGGATTTCTCATTAAATTCAATAAATTTATTCGAGCCAGACTGGCGGAAAACAAGAACCGCCAGTTTTTTTTGATTGTCGGAGGCGGAACAACTACCAGACATTATCAAGATGCGGCCAGAGAAGTGATAGGGAATAAGCTTACGCATGATGATTTGGATTGGCTGGGTATTCATGCAACGCGTCTTAACGCTCACTTGATTAGAACAATTTTTAGAGATGTTGCTCACCCATACATCCTCAAGCACTACGAGATTATCAGAAAAGTTGAAGAAACGGTTGTTGTCGGATCGGGTTGGAAACCGGGTTGGTCCACGGATTATTGCGCAATAATGGCATGTCAGGATTATGATGTTAAAACAGTTATCAATTTAAGCAACATTAATCAAATTTACAGTAAGGATCCTAATGAATGTAATGATGCCAAGCCAATTAATAAAATTTCCTGGAAGGATCTGCGGAAGCTAGTTGGCGACAAATGGACTCCCGGAATGCATGCGCCTTTTGATCCGATTGCCGCGAAAAAAGCACAATCTTTAGGTGTGGAAGCAGTTATTATAAATGGAAGCAATTTTGAAAATTTGGGAAATTACTTTTCTGGCAAAAAATTCGTGGGAACAGTGATAGGGTAAATAATTGCTACATTGTTATATTGCTAAATTGCTATTTTGGATTCCAACAGTTTAACAGTTTAATAATTTAACAATAATCTTCATGATTTTAAACAGTCTTTCTCTTCAAAATTTCCGCAGTTATTCAAAGGCAGATTTTAATTTTTCTTCAGCTACAACTCTAATTGTCGGTCCGAATACTGCAGGAAAGTCCAATCTGATTGAAGCAATTTTTTTTCTGGCAGCAGGACGCAGTTTTCGTATAGATAGGGATGATCAGCTGGTAAAATTTGGAAAAGAATTAGCCAGAATTAAAGGAAAAACCGAGGATAAAAATTTGGAGGCGGCAATTGCGAAAGAAGGAGTGGGAGGAAGCTTAAGGCCGTTTAAAAAATATTTAGTTAACGGGGTTGCGAAAAGAAAAGCGGACTTTATCGGAAATTTTTTCGCGGTATTGTTTGCTCCTAATGATCTGGAAATTATTATCGGCAGTCCGGGCAGGCGGCGGGATTTTATAGACAATATCTTGATTCAGACAGACCGCGATTACCGTTTAGCCAGAAGTTTTTATGAGAAGGGTCTGCGGATTAGAAATGCGCTTCTGCATAAAGCTAAAGAGACAGGAATAAAATCGGGAAAAGAATTTGCGTATTGGGATAATCTTTTGATAGTTCAGGGGCAAAAAATTACTAAAAAAAGAGAAGATTTTATTGGGTATTTAAACGATTCCAAAAAAGAAATTTTAAATTTTGAATTATTTTATGATAAAAGTGTTATTTCTAAAGAAAGACTTTTGCAATATAAAGATGCGGAGATTGGATCGGGGATTACACTTGTCGGGCCTCATAGGGACGACTTTATTATAAATTTAATTGAGGGTAAAGCAAAACATGATATTAAGTTTTTTGGTTCCCGCGGACAGCAGAGGCTGGCGATATTGCAATTAAAAATTCTGGAATTAAACTATATTGAACAAAAAACTCAAAATAAGCCCACACTTCTTTTGGATGATATCTTTTCCGAGCTTGACGGAGAGCATATTAATTTGGTTTTGGAGATAATCGGGACGCAGCAAACTATTATAACTACCACCCATGAAGAATTTATCCCAAAGAATCTGCTGAAAAAAGTTAAAATTATAGCTCTTGACAACTCCCGTTATTTGGTATAATATTGGGAGTATGAATCCCAACATTACCTATATTAAGCGCGATCTTGAGGTTACATTAAAGAAATACCTGAATAAGCATAAGGTAATTGTTCTGTACGGCGCCAGACAAGTAGGTAAAACTACTCTTGCTAAAAATCTTTTTTCAAAACGAGATAGTGTTTTATATCTCTCCTGTGAGCAATCACGCATACAAGAACAGATAACGCCCGACGCGCTGGCACTTGGTAAGATAGTAGGAGATTATAAAAATGTCATATTGGATGAAGCGCAGTACTTAAATAATCCGGGCTTAATCTTAAAAATCCTCATAGATACTTTTCCGGAAAAAAACATTATTGCTTCCGGTTCGTCTTCATTTGATTTAGCCCACAAATTAACCGAGCCATTGACAGGAAGGCACTATAAATTTCTTCTTTTTCCCTTGCTGTTATCTGAAATTAGGCATGTTGTGCCGCCAACAGACATACAATTTCATTTAGAGCAAAGCCTTATCTTTGGAACATATCCGGAAGTATTTAAGCTAAAAACAAATGAAGAAAAAATACTCCATTTGCAAACGCTCACCGATTCCTACCTTTATAAAGACATTCTTGCATTTAACCTGGTAAAAAATAGCCAAAAAGTGAAGGAGCTATTAATTGCCCTCGCATTACAGTTGGGAAGCGAAGTGTCCTATTCGGAACTTGCAAATACGGTAGGAGTTGACAGGAAAACCATCGAATACTACTTGGATCTTTTGGAAAAATCTTTTGTGATTTTTAGACTTTATGGTTTTAGCCGTAACTTGCGAAGCGAAATTAACAGAAAGGTGAAAATATATTTTTATGATATAGGGATACGAAATACTCTTATTAATAACTTTAATGCGCTATCGCTACGTAATGACGGCGGAGCAATTTTTGAAAACTTCATGGTAGCGGAAATGATTAAAAAAGATGCAAATAAGCCACAAAAGACAAACTTTTATTTCTGGCGAACCTACGAGCAAAAAGAGATAGACTTAATAATGGAAAAAAATGGGATAATTACCGCCTATGAAATGAAGCTGCATAAGCCCAAGAAAATAAGCGGTTTTGCCGCATTTCAAAAACTGTATCCAAAAAGTACGACAAAGATCATTACGTTTGATTCGCTTTTGGACGATATTAAAAAATGAAATCCCACGAAGAATTCATCCCAAAAAGACTATTAAAGCAGGCGAATGTGATAGAATTGAGAAAATAAACGAGCGGATTGCAAAGACTTTATGATGAAAGATTTTGATCCTAAAATTTTAAAAAATCTCTATATTCCGTCACCCAACTCCCACAAAGGACAAAATGGGAAATTATTATTAATCTCAGGGTCTAAATTGTTTCATTCTTCATCTCTTTGGGCTTTGAAGGTTGCCTCACGGATTGTTGATATGGTTTTTTACTCCTCGGTTGACGAAAATAACAAAATTGTTAAAGATGCAAAAAAAGAATTTAGGGATGGAATAATTATTCCGCGAAATAAAATTGAAAATTATATTCAGGAAGCAGACTGCATATTGATTGGTCCGGGGCTGCCAAGAAAAGAAGGGCGAGAAGCAGGAGATGATGACACGAAAATACTTACAGAAAGTTTGCTAAAAAAGTACCCAAATAAAAAATGGGTAATTGATGGAGGAAGCCTGCAGACGATTGACCCACAATTTATTCCCAACAATGCGATACTGACACCGCATGCAAGAGAGTTTGAGCAACTCTTTCAAGTTGAATTAAGAAGCATGAAGCAAGAATCAAGAATGGAAGGCCATGATTCATTATTCATGATTCATGATTCTCTCGTTCAAGAGATGGCAAATAAGTACAATTGTACAATTGTTTTAAAGGGGCCGACAGATATAATTTGTGGATTGGATAAAAGCGCTAGACCGCCTAAGCTAAAGCTGCGGCCTTCGGCTCGACAAAGTCAGCCTACGGCCAGACGATGTCGGCGAGTCGAAGGTGGAAACGCCGGCATGACCAAGGGGGGAACAGGAGACGTTTTAGCCGGATTAATCGCTTCACTTTACTGCAAAAATGAAGCTTTCTTATCGGCTACAGCAGGAAGTTTTATTAATAAAAAAGCAGGAGAAAGTTTATTTAAAAGAGTCGGGTATTATTTCAATTCATCAGATTTGGTTAATGAGATTCCCGCGGTAATGAAGAAGCTGATTGTCCATTAGTGTCCGTTTTTAAAGATTTTATTATTCGATCTATCTTTAAAAGCATTCCGCCGAAGACTAAACCAAGAAAAGATAGGCCTAAATATTTCGTCCGAACTTTGCGTCCATCGGTTAATTGATTAATTTTGCTGGTCACTTGAGCTGGGCGCTCCTCCCTTTCAAAAACCAGAATTTCAGCAGATTTTTGAATTGTTTTTTTATCTTCATTTCTTGAGAGATCAATTAGAAATGTTCCTTGCGAAAGAGCCTTTTGCACGGCCCGATCTATGGCTGCGATTTGATTTTCGGCAGCCGCGATTCCCTCCTTGGATGCGGCATGAGGGACAATTCCATCGGCCCGTTGAGCCAGTCTTTGGGAGCTATTTATCCCGAAATTATCAAAAAGCGTTGCCATTCCTGTGGCAGCTCCAAGGGCAATCATGCCTGTTGCAATACCATTACGTAGATTGTGAATACTCTTAGTTTCTTTCATGTTCCTTAGTTGCCTTTTCCCTTTCAATTGCCATAGTTGTTTTATTTTTTATTTTTTATTTTTTTATCCTGGTCTTCTGTCATCTTCGGGATCAGCCAAACAAGATTTGAAAGAAGCGCAATACCGCCTCCAACAAGAGTGAGTTTTAGAGCCTGGTTCCCTGAATAAGAATCTACATCGGAACCCTTCATGTTTAACAGTCCTACAGACGCTATAGCTATTCCAGTTGCGCAGATAGTAGTAAAAGTTATTGCTCTAAATTTTTTGTCACTAGAATTAGTTCTTCGTCCTTCTTTTTCCATAACGTCGATTATAACACGTTCTTGTTGTATTTCAATTTTTTGTGAATTTGAGAAAGAAAGTATATAATGCTTTTTATGA
>MFPH01000021.1 GCA_001782645.1 Candidatus Levybacteria bacterium RIFCSPLOWO2_12_FULL_37_14
ACAATTTCACTACTTTTAACTTCATTCAAATATACCCAGGCTTCAATTGTCATTGAGCTTTCTTCTGCGCCCACATCCAAACTTGCTCCATTCCCTACATCAACATAATCACTCGTTCCGTTAAAACTGCAAGCTTTACTTGCCTGACCCTTGCGGTCGGGGACAAAGCTTGGACAGGAACTACCATTATTACCATATCCCGAAGTATCATTTGCATTACCATTAAATGTCCACTCTCCCACGAGATCCATAGCAAGAGAGTTTTGTATGCTGGCTGCAAATGTCTCCGTTTTAGCAAGATTTGCTGAATTAATCTTCGCTAGAGGATCTATGACTACAATAATTCCCGCCGCCAAGATTCCAAGAACTGCAACAATTATAAGTAGCTCTATAAGAGTAAAACCCTTTCCCCAATTTGTTTCCATAAGTCATCTCATATAGAAGTGCAATCAAAAGAAATAAGAAAAACAAAAAAAACTAGGACTTCTCCTGGTTATTATTCTCTATCTCATCCGTCTCTATGGAGCTGGACATGTAGTTGCTGCCACTGCTGTTCCCGTACTTGATCTCCAACACCAAAGAGTATTAGCTCCTACGGGAACAAAAAGCGTATACCTTACCGAAGCATTAAGATTGTCCCCAGCCCTAGTATATGTATATGTAGTTGTACTAGGAAGAACTTTCAATTCATTGCTTGGTGTAACTAATGTGTCCAGATCGGGAGGATAAGCGCTATTTACCGTAAAATATGCCTGCAAGGCCGTTGCTATTTGTCCAATGTCACTCTTTGCATTTGCATCTTTTGCCTGATTGATTTTCTGAACAGGATTTATTGCCACCAATATCCCTGCTGCCAAAATACCTAAAATTGCGATGACGATGAGAAGTTCGATGAGAGTGAAACCTTTTGAGAAGAATTTGCTTAATAAAGATTTTGCTTTCATTTACAATTTATAAGTTCTTATCTAGTAAGACAGAAAATAAAGCACTTGTCAAGAGGACAATATGAGGCTATTGTATGGAGCTTGTGATTTGATAGATCGGCGAAATAATAGAAAATACGAGAAATGCGACCCCTGCTCCAAGAATTACCAGGATAATTGGTTCCAACGCAGTCGAAAGAGTCTTTACGGATGCATCAACTTCATTCTCAAAATACTCGGAAGCCTTAACAAGCGTCTCGTCTAATTTTCCTGTTTGCTCTCCAATTTTAACCAATTCTATCAAGTTGGGAGGGAAAAGATAGTACATGCTCATAGCATCCCCAATACTTATTCCTTTTTCAACTCTTTTTGAAATATCGACAATCGCATTTTTGTAATGAATATTGCCGGTAATGTTGGAAACTTTATCCAAAGCCTCAACTACCAACGTTCCCGACGCCAGCAAAACACCTAAGGTTCTGGAAAATTCTGCTAATATTGTTTTTTTTATAAGACTTCCGAAAATAGGGATCTTTAAAAAGATACTGTCTATGGCAAGCTTACCTTCCATTGTTTTGTACCAGCGTTTATACGCAAGCCCTACGAGAACCAAAACTCCTATGATGACAAACCAAAATGAAACAAAAAAATTTGAGACCTGTATCAATATCAGCGTTGGCAAAGGCAAAGAAACGCTCATACTTTGATAGAGCGTAGAAATTTGAGGAATGACAAAAATCATCATAATAAAAATAACAATAATCATCATCAATACGACTATAACCGGATAGGTAAGCGTACCTTTTACCGTACTTTTTAATTTCTGCTGTTTCTCCAAGGTGTCTGCAAGTCTTAAAAAGGCTTTATCCAAAAGACCGGATCCTTCAGACGCTTCTATTAATGCTATGTATACCGGAGAAAAAACCGCAGGGTGTTTCGCGATTGCGCGGGAAAAACTTGATCCTTCTTGAATATCCTTGATAAGACTGTCGGCAATATCCACCAAAGCATGATTTCCAATCTGATTCCTCAAAATTTCCAAACTTCTCAGAAGAGTAAGTCCTGAGGAAAGCATTGAGGCCAATTGACGGGTCAAGCTAACTATTTCCGAGGACTTAATTTTTTCCCCAAGGAAAGGTATTAAATTTTCAAATTTACTTTTTTCTCTCTTGACTATTTTTATCGGCACGAGCTCCTTACTGCGCAAATACGCAGCTGCTTCACTAGGATCTCTCGCCTCTATAAATCCTTCCATTGATTCCCCTTTATTAGTTACGGCTTTGTAGTATAGCTTCATATTTAGCCAACCATTCTCAAGAAGTCATCCTGATGCAGGGAATAGCTTTTGCCCGTTTCCAGGCTAATACTTCCTGACAGCACCAAAGCGGCTAAAGACGAATCTATTCCGATCATGCCCTTATCTTTAGATGTCTGTATTACCGAGTCTATCAGGTGGGTCTTTCCATCCCTAACTATGCTTGATACAGCTGATGTCCC
Organism: Candidatus Levybacteria bacterium RIFCSPLOWO2_12_FULL_37_14; assembly: GCA_001782645.1. Taxonomy (GTDB): domain Bacteria; phylum Patescibacteriota; class Microgenomatia; order Levybacterales; family UBA12049; genus GWB1-37-8. The sequence goes on from MFPH01000021.1 coordinate 2,421, forward strand.
TAAGAGAATTTCTACAGCAGGAATTCTTCCCCCGCTTATCATAGGCAAAAGCCTTTGGCTGACAATACCTTTGAGGGTAGCGGCCAATTGAATCTTTATCTGAGACTGTTGCGCTGCCGGAAAAGAATCAATAATCCTATCTATACTTTGGGCCGCAGAATTCGTATGAAGAGTTGAGAAAACTAAATGACCTGTCTCGGCAATTGTAATCGCAGCGGCAATTGTTTCGGGATCCCGCATTTCTCCCACCAATACAACATCCGGATCCTCACGGAGAACCCCCCGGAGAGCGAAATCCCAAGAATGAGTATCTATGCCCATTTCGCGCTGGCTGATGATACTTTTCCCCTCCGGATACACATATTCAATCGGGTCCTCTATGGCAATTATATGAGCTGATCTCTTCAGATTTATTTCGTTGATAATTGATGCAAGAGTTGTAGACTTTCCATGTCCGGTCGGACCGGTAACCAAAACAAAACCCTGAGTCAGATCCGAAAAAGAATGCAGTATCCCGGGCAAATGAAGTTCTTCGATGGACAATATGCCGGGAGGGAGGAGGCGGAATGCCCCCGACAAATATCTTCTTTGATAGTATAAATTAGTACGGAAACGTCCTAAATCCCCATAAGTTCCTCCTCCAACACCAAAAGAAAAATCCAATTCTTTATTGGCAATCAAGAGCTCTTTTTGAGCAGGCGTTAATAGAGAATATATCATCCCTTCTATTTCTTCCGGCTTAAGCGGTAAATATCCGGTTAAATACTTCAGCTGTCCATCTATTCGAAGCGTAGGAGGAATGCCTGCCAAAAGATGCAGGTCCGATGCTTTTTCTTTAACTGCTATTTTAAAAAGCTCTTGTATATCCATAAACCAAATTCAAAACTCAAAATGCAAAATTCAAAAGTTCTAAACTTTTAACCTTTACTCCTGCGCAACACGCAACACTTCCTCAACCGTTGTTATGCCCTGTAAAACCTTGAGATATCCGTCCTGCTTCATTGTAATCATGCCCTCTCGAATTGCTTCTTCCTCTATAGTAGCGCTATCTGCGCTCTCTAGAGCTAGATTTGCAATTTTAGGAGTAATAGGAAGTGTTTCAAAAATTCCAATTCTTCCTAGATATCCTGATTTAGCACATTGATCACAGCCTTTTCCACGACTCAGCTTGATGTCTGTTTGGGTTTGAGGAAAAATTCTCCCTAATGTTTTCTTAATTTCCTCTAATATTTGGGGCAGGGGAGAATACTCTTCCTTACAGTTATCGCATATTCTCCTAACAATTCTTTGCCCCAAGATTGCATTTATTGTTGAAGCCAGAAGGAAATTTTCTGCTCCCAAATCCAAAAGACGGGGAAGAGCTCCCGCAGCATTTGAAGTGTGAAGGGTTGAAAAAACTAAATGACCGGTAAGAGCTGCCTGCAATGCAAGCTCATTTGTTTCTTTATCTCGGATTTCTCCAACCAATATTATATTTGGGTCTTGACGAAGAAAAGCTCTGAGTCCGGTTGCAAAAGTAAGTCCCACCGCAGGATTTACCGCAACTTGATTTACTCCGGATAACTGATACTCAATCGGATCTTCCAAAGACATAATGTTAACTCTTGTCGTATTGAGTTTTGCCAAAATTGAGTAAAGAGTTGTTGTTTTGCCTGATCCGGTCGGACCACAGACAAGAATAATTCCATGCGGCCGAAGCATTGCAGTTTCTATATTTCGCAAAGAATTTCCATTTAGACCTAACTCATCCAATGTTGGTATTCCGCCGGTTTTCCTAAGAAGTCTCATAAGTATTTTTTCTCCATGCGCAGTTGGCAAAATAGCTATACGTAGATCCACCTCTTCGTTGGAAATCTTGAAATTGAATCTACCATCCTGAGGAAGACGGTGTTCATCAATTTTCATTTCCGACAAGATTTTTATACGCGAAATAACAGCATCCTGAACATTTTTCGGCAGACTTAATTTGTCGTACAAAATTCCATCTATCCTATATCTCACTCTGACTCTATCCTCCTGAGGCTCTATGTGAACATCTGAAGCTCTCGATGTAACCGCATATTCCAAGATAGTTGAAACTATTTTTGCAATTGGAGCTTCTTTGATTATCTCGCCAATTTGCTTGCTATCAACAGTTCTCGTCATCTTGTAGGCTTCTGTTTCCGCTAAGGCCTCTCCAACTTCTCCGACGATTTCCTGACTATACTGCTCGCTTATTGCTTTTTTTACTTCTTCTCCTGATGCGGCAAAAGATTTTATTGTTAATCCTGTTTTTTGCATAATGAATTGCAGCGCTTCTAAATCTACAGGATTACTCATTGCTATGGAAAGAGTTCTTGCTTTTTCGTCATATAAGAAAGGGATTAGAGAAAATCTTTCCACAACGGTTTTAGGTATAAAACTTATAGCCTGAGGAGAAAAAGATGTTGTTTCCAGAGATATAAAGGGAACACCAAGTAATTTTGCCTTTTCTTCCGCAAGTTTTTTTTCATCTATTATGCCCATTGATTCCAAAATGATTGCGCTCGATACCCCTTGGCTGGTGCTTTTAACTTTTATGTCATCGTATTGCTCCTTAGTAATTAAACCGTCCTCAAGTAAAACGTCTGTAAGTGTTTTATGCTCCGGCAATTGCTGCGAGTTAAAATCTGAAGTAGGCATTACTTTAATAATAGGTAAAAATAAACTATAATTCAAGTGAAGTAATAAAATGCTTCACGCAGTCCCGTTAAAGCCGCTCCGTGAGCCGTGTCGCCTTAAGCGACTGAAAAGGCGAACGGAAAAACTAAACGGGACAAGAGATAAATTATGCACAGTTTCCTGATCGCGTCTTTGGATAAAAATGATTCATCTTCTTATGCACAAATTCTTCTAAAAGAAAGGGGAGTTGATCCTATTGACATTAACTTTAATGCTTATGAAAAAGCAATGGGGATTGAGGATGTTAGGAATATCCAAAAAACAATTTTATTAAAGCCATTTCGGGGAAAAACAAAAGCAGTTGTTATTGATGCTTACTCGGACATTACGCTTGAAGCGCAAAATGCCCTACTCAAAATTCTTGAAGAGCCGCCGAATAATACAATTATAATAATTACTACCCCAAAAAAAGAACTTTTATTACCAACAATTATTTCTCGGTGCAAAGTAATTGTTTTGCAGGAAAAAGAAATTAAATTAACACAAGAAGATCTTGCTAAATTTGAGGAAGCTTTTAATATTTTGCTAAGCGGCAGGATCGGAGATAAATTAAAAATCGCTCAGAATGTTACGAAGGATAAGGAAAATGCGGGTTTATGGCTTGAAAAAATGGCTGCTTTTGTTAAAAACAAACTTACAGATAACAATAAAAATGAAAAATATCTAAATTTTCTAAAAGAACTCCAGGAAACCTATAAGACCATAAAAAGTACAAATGTCAGCCATCGCACCGCTCTCGAAAATCTCTTTTTGTCATTCTAAATACAACTTTTTTTATTCAATGTGTTATAATATCCTCAAATGTCTATCGAATATGCTACTGCCACTGAAGAAGAACGCGTAAAACTAATAAGTGTCACGAGAGCCAATCTCAACAAGTTAGTCACTGATCGAATACAAACAAGTTTTTCATTTAGAAGATTTTTGGAAAGAGACTGGCTAGATTTAAGCGTAAGGAAGGGTGTCGGTAAATTGACATTATTCCCATGGTTTGCGATAACAAAACCGACTTTTGAAGTTATTCAATATGAAAACGGAAAATTAACAAGTGAAAAACGTCAGATGATTACTGAAGATGATGCCCGAGATAGACTCTTCACTGATAAAAATTTTTTACCAATTCCCAAAACGAGAAAAACCATCACGCCGGAGGAAATAGATTTGGACAGTTTTAAAAATGCTCAATTGGTGATATTCGCAAAAACAGTAGAATCTAACCTAAAAACCAAACCAGCAGAAGCCGAATAATAAAAATCCCAGCCTGCAATTCTTACCCTATTCCTTCCTATTTCCCGTTTAATCCTTATGTTCGAACCTAGACAACACCCGGTGTTGTTTTGTATCTGAACCTCGGGATGTTAAATGTTATTCAAGCACGAGATGTTTAATTTTATTCAACTCTCGCTGGTAAGATGCTTGATCTAGAACAAATTTTTTATAATCATCTTTTTTATTAAAAAAGTCTAGAATAATTTTCGGACTAAGGAAAGAATGGCTACTGTTAAATTTGTCACTCAAATACTCCAAAAAAGATGACCATCTATAATCTTCAAGATTTTCCGGTTCCACCAGATAAGCTGTTGACGGGTTGAGGTGGATATATCTCGATACATGAAGAAGCTGTTCATCAGTTTCGACTCTTACCCCTTTAAACATAGACTGAAACAAGGGTCCAGCCCTCTCATTCTTAATATTAAAATATTTAACATAACTATTTTGAAGATTTCTCATAAAGATGGAGATACCTTTATCCGTTATTTGCTTTAGAAGAAAATGAAAGTGATTTGGCATTAAGCAATAAGTAATTATTTCCACATGAATAGAGTTTTTCTTTTTTAATTCAATAAGAATCTTTCCTCTTTCTTCTTTTGGTAAGCTTATTAACCGGGAAAAACTCAATGACGTGTTTGAAAAACGATAATAATCAACTAGTCTTAGGAATCTGAAGTAATCTTTAAAATTTAAGAAGATCGGAAGGGCGGCAACACCCCTGTTGAATATGTGGTAAATTTGTTGCGGAGCAAGAACTACTTTCCTATACGGCATATTTCCAGCATACTCATTATTATGCCTAATTACAAGAGATGATCCTTAGGTTCAAAGCTATTTAACACCCGGTGTTGTTTTGTATCTGAACATCGGGATACCTACGAATACGTCATGCTTAACTGAGTTAAAAACTGCTATTTGACCCGCTTTCTGGTAAAATTAGGGGATGATTAAGAGAATTAAACAAGCACTTTATTTTCCCATTGCGTCTTATTTCCGTT
>MFPH01000022.1 GCA_001782645.1 Candidatus Levybacteria bacterium RIFCSPLOWO2_12_FULL_37_14
CATTCTTTGTTTTTCGCTGTATTTTCTATCTTCAAGAAATTGTTCTCCCAGAGAATCATATTGAATTAAGATATACTTTACAGAAAGTTCAGACAATAAGGATTTCTCTTGTTCACCTGAAATCTTCTTTGCAATCATCTCGGCACTTCTAGTACCGAATAAAGGCTCTGCTTCGATTGACGGGTGAATATTTGATGCAAATGAAAATCGTTGTTGACGCGGAACCCAAAGAGTACGGAAATATTTATTTTGATTATATAAGAAATCTTTTAATTCAACATACTCCTTTGGCACATCATGCTTCTTAAACGTACCCCCCAACTGTCCAAAAACCGCAGGATTAATTAAGAATATCCAAAGCGCTAAAAATGTAGCTGGTATTATGTAGTAGGCATCATGTATTCCTATCTTTCTGCTTAATACTTGATACTTAATGCTTGATACTCTGCTTGAAATCTTAAATAAACTATAGGGAATAAGAATCGAATATGACAAAGCAGCTAGCAAATAAAATTTCGTGGGGTCTCTAAACATCACAAATCCCGGAATGTTTGTAAATAACCACAAGTAAATACCTCCGAAAGGCGGATTTGCTCCCTTTGCCAGAAACGCTCCCGTAATCCCCAAAAATACAAAGAATAAAACGTATAATTTTTCTTGCTTATCTTTGAGCTTGTTAACAAAGGCCAATGAAGTAAATGCTAAAATCGGAAGTAATAAAAACTCCGGTTTCATAAACCCAACTTTGCCGAAAATATTTTCAGGCCAGTTGGGATGCAATAAAGAAAAGCTTTGAGAGAAAGAGGCAAAACTCAAAAACTTTACTATTCCTGTTCCCGCATATGCATCTCCTAAAATATCAATAGGATTAATACGCGTAACCATTAATGGGATTATCCATGCCGCATGTAATAAAACAGCAACAAAACCGGGGATTATAAAAGTATTAAGTATTAAGTATCCCCACCTCGCTAAAGCTTCGAGGGGCGAGAAGGTATTAAGTATATTTTTTTTAAGATTTAAAATCATGTAAATTGCGACCGCAATCATACTTATATAGGCAATTCTGGGATCAAACATAACCTGAATGGCCAACACTAATCCAGCCAACAATGCTAATTGAAAATTGAAAATTGTCCCGCCGAAGCGGGATCCCGCAATTGGCGGGAAAAATTGAAAATTTTTATTAGACGCCACACTGTGATCAATCAGCTTGATAAATCTTGCAAGAACTAAAGGAGCTAATGAATAGGACAAGGCTACTCCCATTTGCCCTCCGCTGACAACCATCAAGATATAAGTATTCGTACTAAAAACCATCGATGCGAAAATTTGCTGCCAAAATTTTGCTCGAGGCAAAACCGTTTTTAGTAAATACATGCTCGAAAAAATTGATAACCCAATAAATAGACCAAACCAGGAAAATTTATATGCAATAGACCATGTAATATGAAATGTTTGACTCAAAAAAACAGTAAATCCATGAAAAACGCCGAGAGAATAAAAAGGAACCATTCCGCCAAACCCATTACCCTGAAACGGATTCCAAAGTGAAAAAAAGAAAGAATAATCTTTTAACATTTCGTCAAAAAGATAAGGCCAGTCACCGCCAATAATCTGAGGCGCTAAAAACCAATTGCGAAATACTAAGAAGACAAAGCCTAAAAAAAACAACGCATAAAAAATGTTTTGCTTTCTCATTTTCGTATAAACGATTTCAGAAGCAGAAAAAACAGCAATAAAAATCCTCCTATCGATATCAGTAAGCTTACATAAAATAATTTTTGGGAAGTCATTTCGATAATAAGTTCATAATTCTCCTTATTTTGCACATCTTCAGGACTAATATACCAGGAATTTGCGTATCCGTTTACGGGCAGGTGCGTCTTCTCGGCAATCGGATCCTGTCCAAACGTCTCAAAAGTATTCTGATCCAAGAAGATATTTTTATGCATTCCCTCAATAACATTATTATTAAAGTAACTGGTCAAATTTTCCCCGCTTGCTTCTGATGAAATAACAATATTCTTCGCCTGAAGAATAGCTGTAACAATCTTTCCAAAAAATCTTGAAATCAAACCCTTAAAAGTTTTTGCTTCATTTATTCCATTGGGGAGAAATATCTTCCATTTTGCATTAAACCGCTGAGACAAAACCAAAGCATATGGATCTTTTGCGCCATGGACTGTTACTTTATACTTGGTCGGATTTATTTTTGTAAAAATAATCTGCGGTATTAATGCTTCTTTTGACTTAACAACCTTTTTTAAAATAATCTGAGAATCAGGAACTCTTACTACATATATGTTTTTGATCTCAATTTTCTTTACATTTTTGACGTTGCTTTGATCAGGAATGTCTTCCTGATCTTTGACAACATGTAGAAAAGCAGATTGAGCATCCTTCCTTGAGAGAACTACTGCATTAAATTTTATCCACTCTTTTGACCGCAGTATCTCATTATATGTACTTTCTGCATATTGATTATTCCTTGTTCCTCCACTTTCATAAAGATCTATTGAGAAATTTTGATTGTAGGTAAGATAATCAAATGAAATAGTGTAAATTGAATCACCTGTCCAATCTTTTACGTCACGTACTAATCCGCTGGTATTCCCCAAAAAACTATTATTAATTGCAAGGGTCACCAAATCTTCTCCTGATTCATTACTCGGAACTGCTTTCAGTCGCGGTTGCATAATTACTGACAAATCTATCCGCTCAGGTGTTTCCCACATTGTTTGCTCAATAAGGTTTGGAAAATTGCGTACCGTAAGAGAGATCGGCAAGGAGGTCTTTCCTTTTAAATATACATCATCAAATCTAATCCATTCCCCCTCCAAACCTTTAGAAGAAAGTTTTTTTCCATCGACCGCAAGTTCAAGGTCTATGGTATTAAAATCTTTCGCGTCTTCTTTATTGAGATATACTTCATATACGCCAGCCAACGATGAAATATCAGCTCCATAAGGCATATTCCAATAATCCGGCAGGGGGAAATTCAGTTTTACAAATATGTCAGCGAACATTCCATCAATTAAATTCAAGAGGTATTTTTTTTCATCTATTGACTTTATGGAATCTTCACGTATGGCTTTCCGCAGCTTATTTTTATGTTTTATCAAGTCACTTTTCAGTTCAACTTTATTTGTAATAATTGAATAACTTGATCGAGTTGTTTTCTCTAATTCATCAATAAGTTTTTCTACTGCTTGTTGGTATCTAACAAGTGTAGCCTCCCATGAATTATATTCTCCATACTTATTAAACTCCCATAATTTAGGATCCTGCCAAGATTTACTTAAATCGGCTATGCTTTTAATATTTCCAAGCAATGGTATTTCCTCTGCCCACCTTGCCAGCTCATTAATGCGCTTTTCTATAAAGTAAACGCTCCTATCTATATAAGGGTCGCTTGCAGTTTTAAATCGGGCAAGATCTATTTTTTCACGTAATGCAATGAGCGGGTACAATAGGGAAGAAAATTTTTGCTTCACAGTGGGAGAAACAAACCTGGGAAGCTTCTTAACCTTAAAAAAATCAAAGATATCGCTCATGTTTTTTGCTTTAAAAAAGAGATCATCAAAAATCTTCGGCTGTCTTTCTAAAATTTTAATGTCATCGTAAAACGCTATTCTTTTATCGTTTTTATAAAAAGAAAGCGGAATATGCAAATTTACAAGATAGTCATTCCAATACGCTGTTTTCCCTGCCGCATAAATATGAGGTAAATAGGAAGAGTCATCAAACTCATAAATATGGTACTTATCTCCAATCGTTTTTATCTCTTTGACGCCTAAACCTTTAATAAATTCTTTGTATTCTTGCTGTGTACCGGGAAGAAAATTACTAACATGAATATAGGGCTGTCCCGGAAAATTATTTCCATAAATATAAGGATCTTCATTGTAGTAAATGTATCTTACGTTAAGCATTGAAAGCATATCGCGGATAGTAACGTAATTTTTCTCCCGAGCAGCTTGCAGAAAGCTTGGACCAAAGGATTCAAGCTCGACAAAACCCATAAACTCGTTTCTTCCTGCAAGATATGTGATTGTCGAAGGACCTTCATACGCTGCGTCATTTCCCCCTTTTATTGCTTGATAACCGGGATCGCTGAGAGGAAGAGAAAGAATTTTTCCATCAACAGGAAGCGATCGAAGATAGGAAAGAACTTTTTCGTACTCCGGATCCATGACTACAATTGCGCTAACATTCTTCGTTTGCCAATGAATATACTGAAGGGTTTTTCCGCTAATGAAGGGCCAGGCAATAATTATCAGAAATCCTATGAGGAATAACATAAGAGATATTCCTTGCCACTTCTTTATACGAGCAATGACCACTAAAAGCGCTTGACCCAAAAGCAGTGTATAGAAAAAGAGGTAAACCCACATCCATTGTCCGAAAAAAATACGAAACATAGAAAAGCCGGGAATATGAAAAAGTAACCTATAGAAATTGAGTCCTATGGTTGTAATATTTGCGGTAACAAAGAAGAGCGTAATAAGGAAAAAAATACCGGTTAAAAGCATGGATTTCCTCTTATTCCATAAGAATCCAAGAATAAATATGGCTGGAAAAACAATAAAGACAAAGAAGAAAGGATTCGGTACCGCCATCTGTTGTAAGCCCAAAAGACTTATACTTAACTTAATGCCTGGTACAAGCGCATTAAAATACCCAAGCCCACTGTCGATCCTTGCTGCTTGAGAAAAAACACCAGTGTTAGTGGGACTTCCCGGCGTCAAGAGGCTCTCGATCACCGGCGCAAGATGAAAAGCGTGCAAAAGAAAAAAGAGAACAACTCCAATAGCAATACCTTTCAACGGAAGCGGTTTGCGTATAACATATATTGTGTAAAACATCAAAAACAAAAACGCCAGGGGATAAAAAGCAAAAAATGCCGGCGATCCAACTATGCTAAAGTTTGGCGCAAACAGGAATGTAATCCCAAGAACAACAAACATATATCGCATATTTTGAGTCAGTAAATATCTAAGAAGCAAAAAGAAGATAAGGGGATTTAGAAATATCTGATTATCGGTCAACAGCATATGATTCCAGATTAAGATAGAAACCGGAGCGGACACGTAATACAACCCTGCTATAAGAGCGCAAATTTCAGTAATCATAGGGGAGACGCCTACCATTCTCTTTTCTTCGTCTTGGAAAAGCAGCTGTTTAACGATAAGATAACAGAAAAGAAATGCGCCGCTTAATAAAAGCCCATGGATAAAGGCAATCAGGATCGTTGGGGAATTAAGAATACTTTTAAGCCCGGCCAAAAGTAAGAAGAAAGGTATACCAAAGTAATTTACACCCTCTCCTCCAAGTCCGGAGTGAGAAATCGCATAGAGCGCTTGGCTGGTAAGGTAACGCAGTGGATCATAAAAATACAACCTGCTGCTATCTCCCCCTAAATCCATTTCTCCCGGTTTAAACCAGAAAAACGGGACAAAAAAAAGAACAAGTGTAATTATAAAGGGAGGAATAAATCGGTATTTCATCTAGTAGGATTTTCTCTCCATTGCTGAAAAATTCCCAATGCCATAAATAAAACGAGCCATACCGCTGCTTTTTCTGTTGAAACAGAAGTACCGGTAAAAAGAAAGTCAATAAACATTACTGCCAATAATGCAAGACATAATAAAAAAGTTCTCCTACTATTTATTTGAAACATTTTTATAAAAATTCCATAGAGCAATAATGTACCAAAAATCACGATATCTGAACTTACCTTTACAAAAAAAATGTCGACAAATATGGAAATCGTAACGAGAGCTAAAACTGTATTTTTATTTTCTCTTAAGAAGGATTCTATCTTTTTAAGCTTTTTAGAAGTGGAGACTTTCGCCAGGATTTTCTTCATAAATGTATTGTATCATAACTTTTGCTTCATTAGAAGTTTTGCCCCGTATAAAAGAAAAGCTATCAAACTTACGGCAGACACGATAAGGCTATAATAAACTATTTTCTGCTCTGTCATTTCAGCAATGAACTCATAATTATATCTTCTCGCCAAATTGTCTGGCGTTATATACCAAGCATTTGCGTATCCATTAACTTGGATATGGGCATTGTCATATACTGAATTTATACCGTTTGTCTCGAATGGATTTCTGTCAATAGTCTGGTTTATCGGCAAAAGCTCTGTTATTGCTCCATCAAAATATGAATCACTTATGTTTTTCATACTCAAAGAGGATGAGATTGGATATAACTTCCAATACACATTGTACGCGTCTTGAAAAACCAATAAAAATGGTTTAGTGACATTTTTTATTTCAAGCCTATATTTTGTTGGATTAATTCTTTGATAAATAATCTGCATATCTTTTATATCCGTATGGAAATTATTTTGATTACAAATCTTTACAGACATAACTACATTACAAGTCATTCTGTCTATAAATGCTATCCGCGGATCTTTGTTGCCATCCAAGGGTTTTTCTGGAAAAAATGACAATGCCCGACTATATTGCGCGTCATATCTTGAAATTGTGTCGTAGAAATATATTTCTGATGCAACATAAAAATGAGGAAGATATTGTTTTTTATCAACTTCAAACAGAGAATAATGACCTGTTTTATATATTAATTTCTCGGAAATATTATTTACAAAATCTAATGCCGCGGATGGAGAAGTAGGAACACCAACATATCCATAGGGAAATGTTGGAAAAAACTTATCATAAACTACTTCATCAGAGTTATAAAGAATATAGCGTATCTGAAGAAGTGACATCATCTGCTTAATTAAGGAATAATTTCTTTCTTTTACTAGTTTTACAAACACCTCGGAAAAGGGATTAATATCGCCATATCCTGCAAAATCATTTTTCCCAACCAGAAAGGATACCATTGATTGACCAATATATACTCCCCTGTTTGCTCCACCGACAATATTGTATCCGCCATAATCTGTAAAAGGCATGTGAAGAATTTTCCCATCATTGGAGATTCCTTTAATGTAACTAAGCATTTTTTCATAATTTGGATCCATACGAATCACCACTTTAACACCATTTGATCCTCTATGAAAAACATTCACAATTTCCCCGTTAAAAACAATCCACGAGCGAACAACAAGAAACCCTATTGCCAAAAAAGAAAAAAGATAGATATATTTCATTCTAATCCTGGAAAAGAAATAGAATATTGATAAGCCGGCAAGAAGAGCGTAGAAAAATGTATATACCCATTGCCATTGTCCAAAAAAACCTCTAAACATTCCAAATCCGGGAATAAGAAATAATTTTCTATAAAACTCTATTCCTACTTGGGTTATATTTGCCGACACTAGAAAGAGTGTTGTGAAAAAGAAAATACTTACCAATAATAACGTTTTGCTTTTTTTCTTTGAGGATAGAAAACCCAACATGATTAGTGCAGGGACAATAATCAGACCTATACTTAGCTTCTTATCTGCTAATGGAAGTAGAATATGTTCACTTACTTTTCCCAATCCCCGTATGGCATTGAAATATTCCAGTCCCGAATTTACTTTCGAAGTACTCTCGAATACTCTTGCATTAAACGCGCTGTTTTTATCGAATACATTGCTTGCTACGGGAAATAGATGAAATGCGTGAAGACCCAAAAAAAATAGTATACAGACAATAATTCCTTTCCATGGAATTGGTTTTTGTAAAATAAAAAAATTGTAGAACAATAGAAAAACAATTACGAGCGGGTAAAAAGCGAATAATGGAGGATTGTAAAGAGCGAAATTTGAGGAAAAAAGAAAAGTAATTAAAAGCGCAAGCCAAATATACTTTAAGGACAATGTTTTTAAATATCGTAATAAAAAATAAAATATCATTGGGTTTAAAAAAACTTGACTATGCGTAACTAGAGCATATTTCATATTATCGATAACGCTGGGCGAGAAGGTATAGAAAAATGCTGCAAGAATTGCCGCTGTGGACTGTACCAAAGTCATTTTTGCACCAATTTCTTTTCGGAAAAGTTCTTTTATAATTAAAAACATAAAAATAAATGATCCGGCTAGCTTGAAGCCATTAAAGATACCTATAACTACGGTTGGTGAATGAAATAAAGATTTTAAAAAAGCTATAAACAAAAGAAATGGAATAAAATATTGGCTATGAATAAGATTGCTTGTTCCATAGGGAGAAATACTATATATCGCAAAAGCTTTTAAGCTTGACATAGGATCATAGAAGTATAATCTATTGCTATCTCCACCTAAATCCATTTCACCGGGTTTTAACCAAAAAAACGGAAGAATAAATAAGAGAATACAGATAAGAAAAACAACGATTCTCAATTTAGATGCAATTATATATTTTATCATTAGTTTTTTTTCCTTACCACAGTTTTTACAACTTGCACCAAAAAGATAAATAAAGACAATCCTGTTACAAGAAGTCCATACTGAAAGTACCGTTGTGTTT
>MFPH01000023.1 GCA_001782645.1 Candidatus Levybacteria bacterium RIFCSPLOWO2_12_FULL_37_14
GGGAATTCTTTTTAACCATGAGTCGCCGAGAAGAGGTTTGGAATTCGTAACCAGAAAAATAAGCAATGCCGTAGCAAGAATTAGTTTGGGTAAACAGAAGTATCTTGAGCTTGGAGCATTGGATCCAAAGCGGGATTGGGGATTTGCAGGAGATTATGTTGAGGCGATGTGGCTCATGCTTCAGCAAGATAAGGCAGATGATTACGTGGTTGCAACAGGAGAAAACCACAGCGTAAGAGATTTTTTAGATTTGGCATTTAAGTCAGTGAGAATTAACGATTGGAATAAGTATGTAATATCGAATAAATCTTCTCATATGCGGCCTGCAGAAGTTGATTATTTGATTGGAGATGCTGCAAAAGCAAGAAAAGTTTTGGGTTGGAAACAAAAAACCAGCTTTAAAAAATTGGTGGAAATGATGGTTAAGGCTGATTTAGCATTGGAAAAAAGAGAAAAGTAAGGATATGCAGATCATTTTGGTCGCCGGAGAAGGATTTATCCAGTACCAGCCTCATCGTTTAATTCCGGAACGCAATTTATCATCAATCTATGAATAAATCAAAAAAAACAATAGGATATTTTAAAAGTGCATGAAGATAGTTGTTATTCCTGCGACATATAACGAAAAAGGCAATATTGAGCGATTAATTACGATTCTCGAAGAAGAAGTTTTTCCAAAGATCAAAAATCACGAGATGTATATTTTGGTTGCTGATGATAATTCCCCTGATGGTACGGCCATAGAGGTAAAAAAGCTAATGGGAAAATGGAAGAATATCGGTATTTCTAGTGGAATAAGAAATGGATTGGGCGCAGCTTACATTAGGGGAATGACGTATGCGGTTGAAAAACTAGGCGCAGACGTAATATTTGAAATAGATGCGGATTTACAGCATGATCCGCACAAGATTCCGCAATTCATAAAAAAAATAGAAGAAGGATATGATATGGTTGTGGGAAATCGGTATAGCGATGGCGGTTCGATTCCGGAGAATTGGCCTCTACTTCGCAAGATATTTTCAATTGTTGCTAATATTTTTGTCAGAATTGTTTTTACGAAATTTTCTATACATGATTGGACCGGCGGATATAGAGCTTTAAAAAAAGAAGTTTTTCTTAAGGAAAAACCAAAATTGGATAATTATAGTGGATACATATTTCAAATTTCTTTCCTGCATAGAGCGGTAAGGGATGGATTCAAGATAGGAGAAGTTCCGTTCCATTTTAGCGATAGGACAATGGGAAATTCCAAAATTGCCCCATTAGGCTACATAGCAGATGTGGTTGGATACGTAGTCATTTCAAGAATTAAAGAGTTAATTTTTGGGAAGTTTGGAAAATTTCTGATTATTGGAGGAACAGGTTTTATCATAAATGCCATATTCTTAAGGATGTTGGTTGAGCGCGCCAATTGGCACCCCGCATCTGCAAATCTTATAGGCGGAGTAGTTGCTATTTTTTTTAATTACAACTTGAATAATCTTTGGACATTCAAAGACAGGCAAAGTAGCGGATTTGTCTCTTATTTTTTAAAGTTAATCGGATTTTATCTGAGTTCGGGAACAGGAGTACTTTTTATTCAGACAGGAACAATATTGGCGCTAACTCAATTTTTTGGAAAAGAAAATTACTTTATTTATTTCCTAATAGGAACTTTCTTTCTCTTGATTTGGAATTTTACAATGTACAGTAAGGTAATTTGGAAAAATAAATCCTAAAAAACTTTTTATATGGTAAATCCTCTTTTTAAATTTTTATCCAGCACCTTTCGAAAGGTGCTGGATTTATCAAGAAATTACGACAAGATTATTCTCATTTTAATTTTAATTATTGCCTCTTTCTACAGGTTTTACAAAATAATGGATTATATGACTTTCTTGGGAGATGAGGGAAGAGATGTTCTGATTGTCTATAAAATACTACATGGAAATCTGACTTTGCTTGGTCCCACAGCATCAGTCGGAGGATTCTTTTTAGGTCCAATATATTATTATTTTATGGCGCCGTTTCTTTGGCTTTTTAATTATAATCCCGTAGGTCCTGCGATTATGGTCGCACTTTTTGGAATTGCAACGGTTTGGCTTATTTATAAAGTCGGAAAAGAGTTCTTTGGACCTTCAGCAGGTGTTATAGCGGCGGGATTATATGCAATTTCCCCCTTGGTAGTTACTTATTCGAAATCCTCTTGGAATCCAAATCTCATGCCATTTTTCTCCTTGCTGACTATTTATCTTGTTTACAAAGCAGTTAAAAATAATAATATTAAACTTTTACTTTTGTCAGGGGTTCTTTATGGGATTACAATGCAGCTTCACTATCTGGCTTTGTTTTTGGGAGTTATTATTGGAGTCTACATATTGCTATATCGGTTTGTATACTTCAGAAGTAATTTTTTCTCAAAAATTTTAAAACAATATCTGTTTATTTTTTTGGGCTTTATTGTCGGGTGGTCGCCATTTCTGGCTTTTGAGATTCGTCATGGTTTTATGAATATAATAAGTATATTTAATTTTGTTTTTAATCCTCAAGACACAGCCGGAGGCGGCCGTTTTTTTGAAACAGTTAAAGATGTTTTTTTTAGAATTTTTGGAAGATTAATAACTAACTTTCCGGCGTCTGAAAAAATTTCCTCATGGGACAAAATAAATATTGATTATTGGCATTATGGGGCTTTTGTTTTAGGCTTAATAAGTGTCGGGTTTATGTTCTATAGATGTTTCAAGGAATATAAGCTACACTCTTTGAATTTTGCGAAATTTAGCCTAATACTTCTGTGGCTTATTTTTGGCGTTGGACTTTTCGGATTTTACAGAAAGTCGATATATGATTATTATTTTGGTTTTATGTTTCCTGTACCTTTTTTTATTGTCGGATTTTTTCTTACAAACTTGTGGAAACTTAAGCTAGGAAAAGCTCTGAGCATTTTAATTCTTTTAACACTCATATGGTTAAATAATTTAACTCCTCCTCAAAAAGCTTCTGCTAATAGGCAACTTAATCAAATTGAGACAATTTCTAAATTTGTAATTGAAAAAACAGACAACAAACCATTTAATTTCGCTTTAATTACGGGTGGCAATTCCGATCATGCGTATCGCTATTTTTTCACTCTTTGGCAAAAGGAGCCAAAAACAATTGAGACATTTGAACATGATCCGAATAGAAAAACGGTTACGAATCAACTGCTTATTGTTTGTGAAAAGGCTCCGCCTTGCGAGCCCTTAGGTAATCCTATTTGGGAAATTGCGGGATTCGGTCGGGCAGAAATTGTAGGAGAATGGAATGTGTCAGTTGTTAAAGTCTTCAAGCTAGAGCAGTATAGGAGAGAATAGTTTCCCCAAAAACCCCGTAAAAATACGGGGTTTTTGCTTTGTTCTTGAGGGAATATTGCTAATCCATCAAGAAAAGTTGCCTTGCAAATTTAGGATTTGCCAATTCTGTACATTCCTGTTCCACAGACCGGACATTTGCCTTTCATTGCCGGTTTGCCATTTTTCATTGTGACTGCCTGAGCGCTTGGATCTTCTCTCTTTGCTCTGCATTTTACGCAATACATTGATGCCATATTTTTTTCACCCCCCTTCATCTATCAATATTTAATCATGAATAGCGTTATTATGTGATTTTTAAGAAGGACAAAAAGAATTATTTGTGCTGCAACAATAAAGAATGATAATGCCCCTGCTTTGAAAACGTCTCTTAGGACATGGGCATTAACATAAGAATTTCCACTAACAGAAATAGCAAGAGTAGAATTATTAGAAGATATATTTTTGTTTTTCAAAATATAAACCTGATGACGGTAATCTGCAATAATTTTTTCTTTACGGGTCTTTTTATGCCTATGCTGCATATTAGCAAAAGACTACACTATTGACACGAGCCTGTCAAGAGGCTAAGATAATTAATATCTATGGCGTCAAATTTTGTCCCCTTAGGATTTTCGGCAATTTTCTTATGGCTTTGTATTCTAACCTACTTTCTCTGGAAAGCTTTAGCTCATTACAATAAGCTTGGTCAGGGATTAAAGGAGAAAAATTTCAAGTCTATTATGGAAACTCTCTTAAAAGATGTGGGTATTGCTAAAAAAGATATAGATAATTTAAAATTGTATTGTGATAAGATACAAAAAGAAGGATTTTTACATATTCAGAAAATAGGTCTAGTTCGCTTTAATCCATTTAAAGATACAGGTGGCGACCAAAGCTTTATCCTTTCTCTGGTTGATGGAAACGATACGGGAGTTATAATATCCGGTTTATATGCAAGGTCTGGTACGAGATGGTATGCGAAAAGAATTATAAAGGGTAAATCTATAGAGCATGAGTTGTCTGAAGAAGAGAAGAAAGCTCTTAAAGAAGCAAGGTCGTAGAAGATATGAGCAAAAACAAACTATTAAGCGTAATACTGGTTATAATTATCTATTCAATTTCGGCCGGCACATCATATATGCTTTTTTCGGGAAATTCAAAAGCTATTGACATTAAGACTTCAAATTCCACAGTCGGAATAAGGAATAAACTAACTTTTGACGATACCCTTCCCAAAACAGAACCCTGCCCCATGAACGGAACACTTTACTCAAAACAACAAAAAGATTGGTGGGAGCAGCATAGGCCTATTGGGGTAATGGTGGAAAATCATAGTGAAGCCCGTCCTCAATCAGGACTTTCTTCCGCAGACGTAATTTATGAGGCAGTTGCTGAGGGAGGCATAACTAGATTCTTGTCCGTGTACTATTGTCAAGCAGCTGAAACAGTTGGACCAATTAGAAGTGCTAGAACATATTTTTTAGATTTTGTTTCAGAATACGGAGCGAGCCCTCTGTATGTTCATGTCGGGGGAGCCAATCAGGATGGTCCGGCAGACGCATTGAGGCAAATTGAAGACTATGGTTGGGCAGGAGTCAATGATCTGAACCAATTTTCTATTGGTTTTCCAACATTTTGGAGAGATTATGACAGATTGGGACATCCCGCAGCAACAGAGCACACAATGTACTCAACAACGGAAAAACTATTGCAATTTGCCGCGACTTCCAGAAAATTAAAAGCTGAAGATGCGGATGGAATCTCATGGACAAAAGGTTTTGTTCCATACAGTTTTAAGGAAGATGCTTCAACGTCTCAAAGACCAGCCGCTCAAACAATTCATTTAGAATTTTGGACAACTGATCCTGCTTATAGGGTAGATTGGATATATGAACCGATTGCAAATATCTATAAAAGAAGTAACGGAGGAGTTGCTCATGTAGATAGAAACAACAATAAACAGCTGACTGCTAAAAATGTTGTAGTTTTAAAAACGATAGAAACTAATGCTAACGATGGATATGAAAACAATGCCCATTTACTATACAGAACGAAAGGAACAGGACGCGCAAATATTTTTATGGACGGAAAACAAATAATTGGCACTTGGAGGAAAGATACAAGAACTGCCAGAACTCTTCTTTTTGATAGCGCAGGCGTACCCATAAAACTTGATCGAGGAACAATTTGGTTCGAAATTCTGCCTACAGATGGAATATTGACTGTTAAATGATGTATGCCACTTCGCAATCATTTTTTATAATTTGGCATATGCCTACCGTAGCTTTCAAAATGAGAATCAGGATGTAAAATTGCTCAATTTATTAAGATGATTGCTTCGTTAGGCATTATACTTATTTGCATTTTGAAAGCAGAGGGGTATATAATCAGGGCAAGAATTTATGTTAGCTGATTTAATTACGTCTCAATCCAGAATAAAGCTTCTGAATGTTTTGTTGGCACAGCCTTCGGAAATGTTCCATGTTAGAGAATTAGTGAGAAGGACCGGAGACGAAATCAACGCGGTAAGACGTGAATTATTGTTTTTGGAAAAAAAAGGAATTTTAACTCGGGAACCCCGCGCCAACAGAGTATATTATTCATTATCTAAAAATTATCCTTTTTATTTTGATCTGTTAAGAATGGGTGCGAAAGTAACAGGTTTGGGAGACGCAATATTAAAAAACCGCATTAAGGTTGGTAAAGTAAAATATGCGATGTTCTCAGGAAAATTTGCAAGAAGAATGGAAAAAAGACCGACAGATGTTGATTTTATCATTGTTGGGACAATTGTGTTGCCGGAATTAGCGGTTTTAATAAGGGATGAGGAGAAAAGATTGGGAAGAGAGATAAACTATACAGTGATGACTGAAGAAGAATTTTCATTCAGAAAGAAAAAAAGAGACCCATTCATACTGTCTGTTCTCTTAGGGTCCAGAGTTATGCTCTATGGGGACGAGGAAAGCATGCTGGCATGAAAAAGAGTCCTCGAGCACTTCTTTGGCTTATTATTCTCCTAACAATTTTTTCGGTTTTAGTTAATTTGCCTAATTTGAGTAATCTTTCTTTAGGAAGATACAAGCTTAAACTTCCCAAT
>MFPH01000024.1 GCA_001782645.1 Candidatus Levybacteria bacterium RIFCSPLOWO2_12_FULL_37_14
GGAATGAATGCGGGCGGGTTTTCTTTTTGATTTTTGACGGCTTCTAAAAAGAAAAGAAAACTGATAAAATGGGAAAATGAATGGAAATGATTACTACGCAAGAATAAAAGAATTAAATATTTCCCATTATGCTGGAGAGGTGTCTTACTATACCCAAGCTCCTTTACGTGAGGTCGAGAAAAAATTACTCGCTTCCATCCACAAAGAATCTAAGATACTTGATGTTGGTTGTGGTTCCGGACGTTTTTCAATAGGAGCAGCGCAATCAGGGCATATCGTAACGGCAATTGATGTCACTCCGGCGGCAATAACAGCTGCTAGTGAAAAAGCAAAAAATCTTAAACTCGATAATGTCAATTTTTTAGTCGGTGATATGACTGAAATGCCGTTCCAAAACAATGAATTTGATTATGTTTTCTGCCCGAGATTTTCAATAAATGCGGTTGCAACTTTTCATAAAAGAAAAAAGGCCATCAGCGAAATGATGCGCGTGGTAAAACCAGGAGGGATAGTTTATATCGAGAGTTTCAATAAACTTTATTTGGGTCGAGGGCCTATTGTATCAATCAAAAATATTCTCGGAGACTTGCAAAAACGAATATCAATAACTTTATACTATTTAATGAATAAAAAGTACGATGGTTTGTTGCCCGGCGACATTACCTATGAATCAAATAAGGTTGACGGAGCAACCAAAGGATACGCTCATCTGCCAACAATTTTTGAATTAAAAAAATTATTACCTATAAACACTACTCCTAAATTTTATTCAATCCCGCAAGTATTAGGAGGCAAAGGATTTGATCCGTTGAAATATTTTAGATACTCAATATGGATTTTTTTAACAAAGCTGATCGACATTGACAGGAGACTATAAAGAATGTAAGATACTCAATAGTAATTCGTTCTTTCACACAAAACAAAAAAGGAGGTAAACAATGTCTGTTCAGCAGACTCTTATAATCGTCAAGCCTGACGGTATAGCGAAGGGTCTGGTTGGACAGATTCTTCTCTCTCTGCGGGCGCATAACTTGCGGGTGATAGATCAAGCCAGCGTACAACTGGAACAGGAGTGGGTAGAAAGTCTCTATTCTGGAGAAAGAGACGAGATTTATTTCACAGAGGTGGTGGAGTGGGTAAGCTCGGCTCCCGTTCTCCTGTTGAAAGTTGAGGGGGATGGGGCGGTAGATACGGTGAAGTGGCAGATAATTGGCCGCTATCCGGATGGGATTCGCGGCCAACACTCCGAGAATTGGATCAGAAACGTAGCTCACTCTCCCGATTCCGCGGATTCAGCGTTGCGCGAGTTGGAGCTAGTGGAGTCAATCTTTGAAAGGAGCAAGCAAATGGAAGAAAGCCGCTTGGGCGGCAAGATGATCTTCGCCTTGACCGGAATGAGTGAGTGCGGCAAGAGCACTGTCGGGAAGTACCTTGACTCAAAAGGCGTGAGTCGTCTCAAGATAGTAAGGCTTTTCAAGAGAGTTCGTGACAAGTGGTCTCCCGACGATGAGCTTTACGCATTCCTGAAGCAACAGGAGGAACGCGATCCGTACGCTTTGTGGGACGCGTTTATCAATGAGTTGATTGATGAGATGGATCGTCTTGGCACGAACACCGCCTCAATCGAGAGTTTGTACGGCGGAGGGCTTGGTCCTTATCTCAAGCAAAAGCTCGGCTCTCACTTTTGCATCGTCTTCGTCGACATCCCGTTGGAGGTTCGACTTGGTCGTCAGATGCAGAGAGAGAATCTTCCAGACATTGAGAGTGCAAGAAGGTATCTCCTGCCGCGAGACGAAGTAAAAGAGAAGTCGGGTATTCCGGCGCTCAAAGAGATCGCGGGCGAAGTGGTTGATAACTCCGGGACGCTTGATGAACTGTACCGGAAAATTGACCAAATTGTCGCAGAACACCAACCATAAACTAAGCGGCTCCCTCGACACGACGGAGCCGCTTTTTCTAAATTTTAAGTAGAATCTAAAACCACAATCCTTTATAATTACTACTATGCAATTTAAAGAAAACGATCAAATAGAATACTCCGCAGAAGGCATAAAACACGAATCCGCTGGTGGTTTTGTTTTCTTTGAAGATGGCCGAACGCACAAATTATTCGTCGCGTTGTTACGCAAGCTCGATGGCCATTGGCTCATTCCAAAAGGTCATATCAGAAAAAGCGAGGAGCCACAGGATGCCGCTGTAAGAGAAATTAAAGAAGAACTTACGCTGAAAGAAACCCCAGAGATCGTTTCTTTTTTGAGAACTGACAGTTATGCATTTACTCTAGATGAGAGTGATGTTACTCACTATAAAAATGTCCATTTATATGTCTTTCGATTAAACAGGAGACTAGAAATTAATCCTCAAATTGAGGAGGGATTTGAGGTGGCTGAGTGGCTTTCTTTTGAGGAAGCGGTTGAGAAAATTTCATTTGACAGAGAAAATTTACTCAGAGCAAGGCAGTATTTTTACTACAACAAACCTGTCAACACTTACGATAATCTAATGAGTATAAAATCGCTGACCATTGCTGTACCAACGCACAATGGCGCGTTAACAATATCCAAGACACTTAACTCAGTCGTAGAAAATCTAAAAGAAATTCCTGTTTCTGTTGAAAAGGAAATAGTAATTTGCATGGATCACTGTACCGATAATACCACCACAGTAGTGGAAAATTTTGTAAAAGAATTTGATACTAATGGGATAAAAATTTCGTTTATTGAAAATCAAAACAGTAAGGGAAAAGCAGACGCATTAAATAATATTTTTAGTTCTTCATTCGGGGAATTATTTTGCGTTATTGATGATGATGTCATTCTCGAAAAAAGCTGCTTAGTAAATTTAATCAACACATTAATAGAGGACAGAAATTTAAAATGTGTATTTTCTGTATGGAAAAGACTGCCACTTAAAAGCCGTAACCCGTGGAAATTGTTTTGGCATTGGGTTTTGGGAGTTAAATTTGAGATTCAACATTACGATAAACCATGTGAAGTAATGAGGGGGGCTTGTATGATGTTAAGAAGAGAAAACTTTGTCTATCTTCCCCAAGTGCTAAATGAGGATCAATTTCTTCAGTATATATACTGGCCCAAAACAAAGGAGATGAAAAACTCTATCGTCTATTTTAATTCAGTGTCGAGCATTTCTGATTATTACCGCAGATTCATTCGCATAATGGTCGGGTCTAAGCAGATGTCGAAACATTTTGCAAAAGATAGAATTGATGAGTGTTCCCGTGCCCTTTTTCGCAAGTTGGACTATCAGATGATTTTAAGTCTGCCGTGGAGATTAAAATGCCCTTTTTTATTTTATAGGTTTATCCGGTTTTTTATAAACGCATATGTTAAACTAAAACTTCACTTTATAGACGACTATGAATGGTTTAGATTTAAACAAAATTAAAACAAAGGCAATTGAGAAATTTGAAAAAGCCGTCGGCGAAAAACTGGTGGCCATTATTCTTACCGGTAGCATGCCACAATCCGCCTATAAAGATGGCTGGAGTGACATAGATCTGCTGATTGTAATTGACAGTTTTGATTTTGATGTAAAACGTAGAATAGCTGAGGTCGTAACACAACTGGAAAATAATTCTGGCATACATCATGGAGTAAACGTAATTAGCAAAAATGAGCTACTCGCTCCGATTCTTCCCGACATTCTTCTTGACGGGAAAACACTTCAAGCTCTAATTGATCTCAGAAAATATCCCGATCGGCTTATTTATTCCTGTGAATCAATAGACTTTAAAAATATATATTTGCCGGATAACGAAACTTTGAAGAAATATAGCATTAGCAATATGGGCATGTTTCTACGAAGAAATAGAAGAACCCTCACCACAACACCCCATGAGGATAAAAATATTAAAGAATTATTGAAAAGAGAAATACGTGCATCTTTAATAATAACAAAACTAGCTGTCCAATGCTTCACCGCAACACCGCAAGAAGATTATCGAAATGTGTTAAATTTGGCAAAATCATTGTTTACAGATTTTGATTTTGGGGTTGTAGAAGATAATTTCCGAATTATTGATCAGTGGCATGAATTGAAAGATGAGGATGAATTACTAAACATGTTCCGAAAAGTAGATGATTATATAGAAAAGTTTACGCACTATGTTTTTGAAAAATTCCAAAATCAGTAGACATTTAAAGGTTTTGCTCCCTGACAGGAGACAAGATATTTTTATCGGAGAAGATTCGGCTTCGTGGATAATAGAAAAGCTCGCCTCAAGTGGCTATTCTGGGTTTGTTGTCTTTTGCGACCACAATATTGCAAATCTCTACAAAAATCTCCTCTCGGAGATAAAAGACAAACTGGAACCAGCGGATATTATTTTGGTTAAACCAACAGAAGCAAATAAAAGTATTGAATTTTTGAACTTGTGCCTTGAACGATGTGTTAAAGCTAATCTAAATAGAAATGGATGTCTGATCGCCATAGGGGGAGGTGTTGTTGGAGATTTGGCAGGATTTCTTGCCTCTGTTTATATGAGGGGTATAGACATGGTCTTTATGCCGACAACTCTTATGGCTCAAGGCGACACCATTATTAACAAAGTGGCTATTAGCTATAAGCTTCTCAAAAATGTTATTGGCAGTTTTTATTCTCCCGTAATTACTGTGTGCGACACGAATTTTTTAAAATCATTACCAAAAAAAGAAATTAGTTTGGGATTCAGCGAAATTATTAAACACGCTCTCGTTTATTCACAAACATTCACCAAAAGTCTCTCTGGTATTCTTTCCTCGTCAATGTCTGACTGGAAAACTTATGATTGGGATTACCTTGTTTATGAATCCCTGAAAATTAAAAGTAGGTTGGTTGAGAAAGATCCACACGATAAACTTGGTACACATAAAGGATTAAGTTACGGACACACCCTTGCTAATGCACTTGAGGGATTATCAAATTTCAATTTCAGGCATGGGGATGCGGTTGGACTTGGAATGCGCATCAGCGGAGAGATCAGCAAATCTTTAGGATTTCTTAAAAAGGAAGATTTGGAATTACAGAACTCTTTAATTAATGCCGTGGTATTACCACTCAAATTTCCACATTCGGTTAATCCGGACCAAGTCATCGACTACCTAAAAAGAGACAAGATTAGCATAAATGAACAGATTAATTTGGTGGTTTTGGAAAAGATTGGAAAACACAGGGTGGTAAAAAATGTTGACGAAAAACTTGTTAGAGAAGTACTTGAAACATTTCTTTCTTGAGTAAAGGGACAATTTGACACGGATCAGAGATCGTCAATTTGTAGCTTGTAAATCGCTTCAAGATTTGCGGATCTATTTCATTACCAATGGTTATTTTGGTAAAAATGTCATCTATTGTTTTTTCATCAATAACTTTCGCTTCGTCGGTATCGGTCATAGACGCAAACCACATGCGATCCAAGCTCGGGTAAAGTAACTTTGCTATATGCGAGGCGATGCAAAATTTGAACGATTTATACGCTTCCTTTTGAGAGAGTCTTTCAATGAGAGAATTCTTCTCCGAAAAATGAATATACGCCAACGCGTTTAGTCTTCCTGATACTGTCTCAAATAATTTTTCTTGCGTAACAAATTCACCAGCACTTGTTACTTTATAATCATCTTTCGGAAGAATAATGTTATGGGAAGATTTAAGATGGTTTTTTACTACCGGTCTTATGTGAATTGGTATAAATGGATAACCAAAGATTTTTTGGTTTTTGATGTCAAAAAAGCAAAACTCATCAGCGACATAGTGCCTAGATTCCAAAGCGATTTCTAAAGAGCCGAGGGTTTTAGCGGTGCTGTTTCCGTCGTCACCAAAACAGACAACTTTATTATCAAAAACTGCGGTGGACCCATGCAACAAGAATACTCCCCTTGTTGCCAAGTGAATTGCTGCAAATCTGAAGAGAGCCTGAGTAATTCCAA